>DASWTW010000456.1:0-11465 GCA_036401895.1 Herpetosiphonaceae bacterium
TTGTTCCGTTGTTCTTTGTTCTTTAAACCCCCAGCAACACGCCGACAAGCCCCAGCACAAACGGCAGCGCCAGCAGCAGCAGCGTGACCAGCAGCCCCAGCCGCCCCTGGAAGCGCAGCACCGCGAAGGAGATCGCCACCATGACGGCGTAGAGCAGCCAGGCGAACCACTCGCTGTACTGATCCAGCAGCTGAAGCGACGTGTTGAAGACGACGAAGAGCATCAGCATCAGGATCACGCTCAACGTCCGCGATCGGGTTTGTTTCTGCATAGATCGTTCGCTCATCATTTATCGCCTATCCTTATGACTGCTGATGCGTCGAGTAGAGCCGCTCTTCGCCGCGCTCGATCGCTTCCAGGGGCAGCGAGCGCTGATCGCCCTCGCGATAGGTCTGCTCGGCCGCCGTGATGAAGCCACAGAACAGCGGATGCGGGTTGTTCGGCCGCGACTTGAACTCGGGGTGGAACTGCGAGGCGACAAACCACGGGTGATCGCGCAGCTCGACGATCTCGACCAGCCGCCCGTCGGGCGAGTGACCCGAGACGACAAAGCCCATGGCGTCAAGCTGCTTGCGATACTTGTTGTTGAACTCAAAGCGATGGCGGTGTCGCTCCAGCACCAGCTCACGACCGTAGGCTTCGGCCGCTTTGGTGCCCGGCTCCAGCACGCAGGGATAGATGCCCAGCCGCATCGTGCCGCCCTTGTCGGTGATGTCGAGCTGATCCGGCATGAAGTCGATCACCGGCAGATTGGTATGCGGATCGAACTCGGTCGAGTTGGCGTTCTCGCCGCCGGGCAGACAGCGTGCCAGGTAGATGCACGCGCACTGCATGCCGAGACACAGGCCAAGATACGGGATGTCGTTCTCGCGGGCGAAGCGCGCCGCTACAACTTTGCCCTCGACGCCACGATAGCCAAAGCCGCCCGGCACGACGATGCCTTGCACGTCGCCTAGTAACTTGCGCGCGTCACCGTGCTCAAGCTCCTCCGATGAAACATACTTGATGTCCACGTCCATGCCCTGCGCGATCGCGGCGTGGCGCAGCGCCTCTGCCACCGAGATATAGGCATCCTTGAGCTGCACGTATTTGCCCACCAGCGCGATCGGCAGCGAGCGCTTGGGCCGCTTGATCGTCTCGACCAGATTCGTCCAGCTAGCCAGATTCGGCTCCTCCGTTTTCAGGCCCAGCTCACGCGCCACGTAGCTGTCGAAGCCGGCGGCGTGCAGCACCAGCGGCACCTCGTAGATCGTTTCCACGGTCGGCAGCGCGATCACGGCATCCAGATCGACGTCGCCAAAGAGCGCGATCTTCTCACGCACCTCGTCGGGCATCGCGTGGTCCGAGCGGCAGATCAACGCGTCGGGCGTGATACCGACGCGGCGCAGCTCCATCACTGAGTGCTGTGTCGGCTTGGTCTTGAGCTCGCCGGTCGCGCCGACATGCGGCAGTAGCGTGACGTGAATATAAAACACGTTGTCGCGTCCGGCATCCTTGCGCATCTGGCGAATCGCCTCCAGAAACGGCAGGCTTTCGATGTCGCCCACGGTGCCGCCGATCTCGACGATCACCACATCCGCGCCCGTAGCTTTGGCGACGGCGGCGATGCGCGCCTTGATCTCGTTGGTGATATGCGGCACCACCTGGATCGTCCCGCCCAGATAATCGCCGCGCCGCTCCTTCTGGATCACCGAGCTGTAGATCTGGCCCGTCGTCACATTGTTCAGCTTCGAAAGATTCTCGTCGATGAAGCGCTCGTAGTGCCCCAGGTCCAGATCGGTCTCGGCGCCGTCCTCGGTCACAAAAACCTCGCCGTGCTGGTAGGGCGACATCGTGCCCGGATCGACGTTGATGTACGGATCAAGCTTCTGGATCGAGACCGAAAGCCCGCGTGCCTTGAGCAGCCGTCCCAGCGATGCGACCGAAATACCTTTGCCAACGCTCGAAACCACGCCGCCGGTAACAAAAATGTACTTTGTCATACCTCTACTACCCACCTTCAACCTCAGAGTGCGTCCGATCCCAGCGACCGGCCGGGTGTGCGCGGGTGCTTTTTACAAACCGAAAGGGGAAGGTCGCGCAACCTTCCCCTCTATTGGGTACATTGAACGGCGTGTTGCCGAACATGTTTATCGCTTTGACCCGCCGAGTTGGCATATGCCTTCCCTCCACGGGCCCGCATTATAACAGATTCGGCGGTTCTCTGCTAATCGGCACGGCCGGCGGCTACAGGCCCATCGCCGGCTTCATAATGATCACGCGCATCTCTTCGCCCTCGGCCGGCAGCGACGACGGCGTGACCACGACTTTCTCCTGCGCCTCCCACTCTTTCAGCCCCAGCTCATGCGCCAGCTTGTCGAGCTGCTCCTGATTTTCATAGAGCGGAATCACGGCGCGCGGCTCGATGCCCGCGATGATCTCGGCGAGCTTCGCCGTGCTCAAGGAGCAGTGCGCCGGCACGAAGAGCACATCGATCACGCCGATCTCTTCCAGCTGATGGTGAGTCAGATCATGACCAAGCTCGCCCAGATGGCAGAAGGTCATATCGTCAAGCTGAAAAACGTAGATCGTGTTGTAGCCGCTGACCGCGCCCTTCTGGTCGTCGCGGTAGGTGCGCACGCCGCTGACCATCACACCGCCGACCTCATACTCGCCCGGCCCGTCGATCACAAACACGCGCTCTTTCATCGGCTTGACGCCGGCCGCCGAGAAGCGATTCCCGTCGTTGCCGCTCAACGTCACGATCTGCGCGCTGAGCTTGGCCGGATCGAAGCCGTTCGTCTTAGGAAACGGGTCGCAGATTACGACGCCTTCTTTGCCACGGACGCGCATACATCCACGGCTGAGATATTGTATATCAGGCATAGCTGCTCCTTGTAGCTTGCTCACAGGGTATTCAGTATAAACGATTCTCGATCCATCATCGTGCAATGCCGGCTTGCTCTCAGTCGGTAGGAGGCGTATTGCGATACGCCCCGCGCCTGATCAAGCGCCGTCAACCGAGCCGGAAGGCCGCTCGGCGCTGTAGCCTACCAGAATATGCTCGGCCCCAAAGCTCAGCGTGCGATCGTCGAGCAGCTCGATCGGGATCTGGTGCTGGGCCAGCGCCTCTAGCAGCGCGCTCGCATCGAAGCTCTCACCGTCCTCGGGCGAGTGCTCCTGGTGCAGCACACCGTTCTCGAAGTAGCGATACGCATACACGCCGGTGTCGTCGTTGCAGAGCGCATAGACGGTTGGCTGCTCAAGGCCGATCGCCAGCGCTTCGGCGAGCTGCCATTCGTCGTCGGGCGCGAGTGACGAGAAGCAGGCCGTCCAATCGTTCTGCGGCTGCGACAGCACAAAGGCGATCGGCCCGCCCGCCTCGTTCAGCAGCGGCGTCCAATCTTCTTCGATCTCGCGCAGCCCGACGCGCATCAAGCCCTGGGCTTCCATCACGCCGTCAAGCGCATCGATGATCGCCGCCGGAATCTCACGAATCAGGATCAGTTTTTCGTTGCGTTGCACAGCATCCTCCTTGCTGGGGAGTATGTTTTATTCGTCGTCGAGCGCATCGCCTTGGGTTTCCTGCCACAGCTCAGCCAGGATCGGCTTGATCGTCGCGAAGCTAAAGCCGCGCCGCTGCAAAAAGCCGCCGAATTTGCGCTGAAACGTCGCGCGATCGGTCTCTCTGGCGTATTTGTGCAGCGCCTTGCGTGCAACCTCAGCGCAGGCCTCGTGCTCGGAGTCCTCGTCGACGTTGGCGTCAAGTACCTGGTCGACCACCTGCCGGTCGATGCCTTTGGCGCGCAGCTCCTGGCGCAGCGCCTGCGCGCCGCGCGGGTTGAGATTCTGGCGATTAGCAACCCACAGCTGCGCAAACTGCGCATCGTCGATCAGCTCAAGATCGCGCAGTCGTTTGATCGCCGTGTCGATCTGCTCGGGCAAGAACTGTTTACGCTGTAGTCTGGTCCGCAATTCTTGTTCCGAGCGTGGCCGCACTTCCAGCAGTCTGAGCGCCGCGTTCCAGGCCTGCGATCCGCGCTCGGCCCGCTCCAGCCGGTCCCAGTCCGCCTGCGACAGCACCTGGCCTTTGCGCAGCCGCTCGTCTTGCATCACATAGATGCTGATGCCGATCGCGAACTGCCCGTCGATAAAAACGTTCACACGCTCGTTATCGCCTGCCTGAACGGCAAGCGCGGTTATTGTTCCTGGTGGCATAATCTACACATATCTACGGCACGAATGCCAATGGGGGCGTTCAAGCGAACGCCCCTTTAGGTATAGATTGCGGTGTCGGGGTGCTTAAGCTTCCTCGAAAACGCCGCCGTCGTCGTCTTCTTCGACTTCTTGCTTGTCCGCTACCGGCGCGGTAACCATCTGCGCCCGAATCAGGCCGGCGATCTCGTCGGCGAGCGCGGGATTGGCTTTCAAGAAGTTCTTGGCGTTTTCGCGTCCCTGGCCGATGCGGTCATCGCCGAGGTAGAAGAAGGCACCGCTCTTGCGCACGATCTCCATGGTCACGGCCACATCCAGGATGTTGCCTTCGCGCGAGATGCCCTCGTTATACATAATGTCGAACTCGGCCTGCCGGAACGGCGGAGCGACCTTGTTCTTGACAACTTTGACGCGGGCGCGCGAGCCGATGACGTCGGTGCCGCTCTTGATCGACTCGATACGACGAATGTCGAGGCGAACCGAGGAGTAGAATTTGAGCGCCTGGCCGCCGGTCGTGGTTTCGGGATTGCCGAACATCACGCCGATCTTCATACGCAGCTGGTTCAGGAAGACCAGCGCCGTGCGCGACTTGGAGACCGCGCCGCCGAGCTTGCGCAACGCCTGCGACATCAGGCGGGCCTGCAAGCCGGGCAGTGAATCGCCCATGTCGCCTTCGATCTCGGCACGGGGCACCAGCGCCGCCACCGAGTCCACGACGACAATATCGACCGCGCCGGAGCGCACCAGCGTTTCGCAGATCTCAAGCGCCTGCTCGCCGGTGTCAGGCTGCGAGACCAGCAGATCATCGATGTTGACGCCGCAGCCGGCCGCATAGATCGGATCGAAGGCGTGCTCGGCGTCGATAAAGGAAGCCGTGCCGCCCATCTTCTGGGCTTCTGCGATGATGTGCTGGGCCAGCGTGGTTTTGCCGGAGCTTTCCGGGCCGTAGATTTCGGTGATTCGTCCGCGGGGGATGCCGCCAACGCCGAGTGCCAGATCAAGCGCAATTGCGCCGGTGGGGATGGTTTCGATCGCGAGCCGTGAGTTGGCCTCGCCCATTTTCATGATCGAACCTTTGCCGAACCGCCGGTCGATCTGGCTCATGGCCGCCGCTAGTGCCTTTTCCTTCTCAGGACTGATGGGCATCTTGCACTCCTTGTGTACGTACTCGTACTCGTGTCTATGCTCGTGTTCATGACCACAAGAGGCATGTGATCAACGCCCTGCGGTGGCGCATCGGTAGTATAGCACGCTTGTTCTTTGATTGCAAGCATGAATCGGCCTTGCAGGCCGTCGTTTTGCCGCTCGGGTTCAGGTTTTTTCGGTGTGATAATGCCGGTTAAATGATGCTTAATCCAGTTTTTTGTGGTTGTCAACGCCGGCTTTGTGTTGGTATCTACCGGAGCGATTGAGCAGCTGATGGATGACATAACGTCGCTCGATGCTGGTGGCGTCGGGTTTTTGCCCGATTTTCCAGTGTTGTACAGGACAATTGCGTCATGGACGGCGCAGCTTGGCGAGTTGCGTCCTGTGCTAGAATACGTCGCACTGATGCGGACGTGCAGAAACTCAGCGACACGATTAAGGAGCCGGATATGGCCGATACCCAAAGTATTTTGCAGCTAGGCATCGAGGCGGCTCGTGCTGGCAACAAAGCCGAAGCACGCGAATTGTTCCGATTAGTTACCCGCGAAGATCCGAACAACGCTCAGGGTTGGTTGTGGCTCGCCGGTGTAGCGGAAGATCGTGATGAGAAGCGCGTGGCGCTTGAGCGAGTGACGCAGCTTGAGCCATCCAATCAGCTGGCACAAAAAGGTCTGGCCGCCCTCGGCGGAGCAAGTACCGCCGCATCGGTTCCGCCGGTGATCCAGAGCCGAGATACCGGCGTGACAGCGCCGATGCCGTTCGAGTCGCGGCCCGATGTAACGCGCGCTCAGCCGATCCCGCCCAGCGGCCCGGCCTCCGACCAGGATATTGCCGACGCCTTCGACTCGATCGACGATTATGCTGCCACGCCCGAGAGCAACCGCGCCCGCACCTATGATGCGCCGGATCAGGTCGGCGGCTACGTTCCGCCCGACTTCGGCGACGAGGACTACGATCTGAGCGAGTACCAGAACCGGCCGCGTGTTTCTGCCGAGGATATTGCAGCGCGTGAGCGCGACACGGTCGTGGTTGTGGATGACGAGGAGCCGCGCCGCCGTGGTCTGATGGCCTGGCTGCCGCTGGTACTTGTGCTGCTGCTGGTGTGTCTAGGCGGCGTGTACGGCCTGAGCATGATCATGAACCGTGATGGCGCCCCCACTGCTGGAACCGGCGATAACACGCCAGCCGCTGGCAGCACGGCGGATACCGGCCTGGTTTTTACAACGCCGGTGGCAGAAACTGAAGTTGCCGTCCAGCCCGGTGGGGAAGCCTCACCCGCGCCCGGCGGCGAGACCGGCGCGTCTCCCGGCGCATATCCTGCACCCGGCGGCGAAGCATCGCCCGCGCCTGGTGGCGAGGCATCGCCCGCGCCTGGCGGTGAGGCGTCGCCCGTGCCTGGCGGTGAAGCCTCACCGGCACCTGGTGGCGAAGCGTCGCCCGCGCCCGTGGACCAGCAGCCGGCCGCATCGCCAGCCGCGCCGCCCAGCGATGTTGCCAGCGCCAACCCGGCGATCGTCGCCAATACGCAGCCGCTGAGCGCGGGAGGTTTTGAGTACTCGTTCGGTAGCAACGTCACCAATATTGCGACCGGCAGCTATGGCGGCGCGCCGCCTGCTCGTGGTCAATACCTGATTGTGCTGGCGTGGGTGCGGAATGCGGGATCGACGCCGGTGCAGATCCCGGATGGCTTCTTTGTGGTCAAAGACGCGCAGGGCCGGGTCTCAGACTTCAACCGGGCCGCGTCGGTCGAGTACTTCAACCGCTTCGGCGGTGCCGGTAGCGCGGGTGATTATGGCGCCGACGCGCAGCTGCCGCCAGGCGCGCCGCTCGGCAGCGTGCCGCTGCTCTTCGACATCGCGCCGGATGCGACGGATGTGGTGATGTTCAGCCGCGATAATCTCAACCAGGGCTTCCGCGTGCGCTAAAATCACTGGTAGCTTAGACCTACAGCGGGCAGGAGTCGATTTCCTGTCCGCTTCGTGTTTTATTGCTCCGCTTCGTCGTCGGGCTCGGCGGCAAGCACTGCGTTCGCGTCAAAGGCCGGGCCGCGTCCGATGTTGATCCGCGTGAACAACTGCTCCTGCTCAAACACGATCGCGCCGCGCTTGAAGGATTCGAGCACCGTCCAGAGCGTGACGATCACCTCGTTGCGGCTCAGCGCCAGGCTCAGCAGATCTTCGAAGCTGATCCAGGATTGCTGGCGCAGGATGCCATGTAGCCGCGCGCGCACATCGGCGATGGTGATGATCTTGGGCGCCGGCATCGATACGGGATCGTCTTCGATCGGCAGCATCAGCTGGAGCCGTCGCTCGATCGCGGCCAGCAGATCGGCCATGCTCACGTCGAGCCTGGCGGGCGGCTTGCGCGGCGGCAGCGGCGGCGCGGCGCGGCGAGCATAGGCGCGGCGATGCTCCTGCTCCCAGGTGCGTAGCCAGCCGGCAGCTTGTTTGAAGCGCCGGTACTCGATCAGCTGGCGGGCGAGCTGATCGCCGACATCTTCCTCGTCGCGTGGCGCAACCTCGGCGGGTGGGCGCGGCAGCAGGGCACGAGTTTTGATCACCAGCAGCTTCGCGCCGATCACCAGGAACTCGGCAATCACATCCGGGTCGGGTGACTCGACGGCGGCGACGGCGTGCATGTACTGCTCGGCAACGCGCGCCAGCGAGATCGTCGTAATATCGAGCTGGCGCTGCTCGATCAGACTGAGCAGCAGATCGAGCGGGCCGCTGTAGCTTTCGAGCTGAAGCTGCGGCCTGGTAGATTCGAGGGTGGCCTGGTTGTTGCTGGACATAGGGCATAGTGTAGCATACTCGCGGGATCGTCCGGGCGCTTGAGGTGGCCGGCGATCCTGGAGCGGAGAAGGAGCAAGATCGATGAGTCAGCAGCTAAACGGCAAAAAGGTTGCGATCCTGGTCGCGCATGGCTTTGAGCAGGTCGAGCTGACCGAGCCCAAGCAGGCGCTGGAGCAGGCCGGGGCGCAGACACATATTGTTTCGCCGGAGCAGGGCCAGGTCAAAGGCTGGCAGCATACCGAGTGGGGCGATCAGTTCCCGATTGATGTACCGCTCAACCAGGCCAGCGCCGACGACTACGACGCGCTGCTGCTGCCCGGCGGTGTGATGAATCCCGATCATCTGCGGCGCAACCAGCAGGCGCTTCAGTTTGTGCGCTCGTTCTTCGAGGCGGGTAAGCCCGTCGCGGCGATCTGCCACGGGCCGTGGACGCTGATCGACGCGGGGCTGGTCAAGGGCCGCAAAATGACCTCGTACGAGTCGATCCAGAGCGATCTGAAGAACGCGGGCGCGCAGTGGGTCGATCAAGAGGTTGTCGTGGATCAGGGTCTGGTCACCAGCCGCAAGCCCGACGACATCCCGGCTTTCAACCGCAAGATGATCGAAGAGTTCGCCGAGGGCCGTCACGAGAAGCAGCGAACCGTCTAGATCTCATCCAAGGATACGCCTCCTTCCATCGGGGAAGGGGGCGTGTTGCTGTGCAGGAGGGTGTCTATGCTGGAAACGCTCGACCTGAGCAAAAGCCTGTCCAAAGCCGAGTATAAGGCGCAGCTTGAGCCGCTGCAAAACGAGCTGCACGGCTTGCAACTGCAAGCGCTCGATCAGCAGCGGCCGATCGTGATCGTGTATGAGGGCTGGGACGCTGCCGGCAAGGGTGGCAATATTCGTCGCCTGACCGAGCTGCTCGATCCGCGCTTTTTGATGGTACACGCGATCGGCAAGCCGACGCCCGAGGAGCTGGCGCATCACTACCTGTGGCGCTTCTGGACCAAGCTTCCTACCCGTGGGCATATGGTGATCTTCGATCGCTCCTGGTATGGCCGGGTGCTGGTCGAGCGCATCGAGGGCTTCGCGACGACCGCCGAGTGGCAGCGCGCCTACGAGGAGATCAACCAGTTTGAGCAGCTGCTGCGCGACGACGGCACGATCCTGCTCAAGCTCTGGCTGCATATCACGCCCGACGAGCAGCTGCACCGCTTCAACGCGCGCATGGAAGATCCGCGCAAGCGCTGGAAGATGACCGACGAGGACTGGCGCAATCGCGAACAGTGGGCGCAGTATGAGCTGGCGGTCGAGGATATGCTGGAGCGCACGTCGAGCCCGATCCCGTGGACGCTGATCGAGGCCAACGATAAGCGCTGGGCGCGCGTCCATGCGCTGCAACACGCGACCGAGACGCTGCGCCAGCAGCTGGACGTTCCCACGCAGCCGGCGGACTGACGCGCACTTAGCGGTATAATCCCAGGGCTAAATCGACGATTCAACATCGGAAAGCTGTCATGAGTGACGAACAATCCGCCACGTTTATTCCGCCCTGCCGCGTCGATGCGACGCCGGAGTCGCTGCAACGCGAGGCCGACCGCGCGGTGCTCTACGGCGCGTGTCTGCTGGTCGTGCGGCCGGGAACGCGCATTAAGCCGCAGCTCAAAGCCGCCGTCGAGGCGCTCGCTCCTGCCGTGCGCGCCTACTACCACGGCGACGATCCGGCGCTGGCCGAGCAGGCGCTGAGCTACGCCGACGCCTGCGGCGGACGCCCTTTTTTGGAGCAGAAGGCGACCGTCTATCGTGAGCGGCAGGAGCCAGGCATGAGCGCGAGCAGCTAGCCTGAAGCGGTCGCCAGCCTCAGCGTGTCGATCGGCTGATCGGCTGCCAGCAGACGAAACAACCGGGCGAGCGCCCGGTATTGCAGTGCTTTGACCGCGCCCTCGGAGCGCTGAATGACCACGCTGATCTCGCGATTGCTGAGACCGACAAAAAACTTAAGCGTGATCACATGCTGCTGCTCGTCGGTGAGCTGGCTGAGCGCCTGACGCAGCGCAATGCGGTCGCAGACCGTGCTGGCCAGATCCGTGAGCTGTGTGATATCAGGCCGTAGCTCGGCGCTCAGCGGCAGCGATCGGCGGCGGTTATACTTGCGCAGGTAGCTCACCACGACGTTATTGGCGATCGTATAAAGCCAGGCCGTCAGCGAGTGCTCGCAGCGCTCCTCAAAGGTTTTGATGCCTTTCCAGGCTTTCATAAAGATCTCTTGCACGCAATCTTGCGCGGCCTCGGAATCGTGGAGCCGGCTGTAGCAGTAGCGAAATAGGAGATCTGCATACACATCGTAGATTTCACGGAGCGCCTGAGGCTGGCCTTCACGGGCACGCCGAATAGCCGATGAGAGATCGCTGGAGCGAGGCATGGCTATGCTCCTTTCTCAAGCAGAATCGATCTCGCTGATTTCTGGAAGAGTGCGATGCTGGCTGCGGGTTATGTGGCGGCTCGGCCACGTGCTGAGGCGGCTGCTGCGCGGGGAGCTTCAGCCTTGTACCGGGAGAAGAATTTCAACTACACTGTCTAGTGTACTCCTTGCGTCAAGCAATTGGAAGATCAAAAAGCCGGGATGCTTAACGCGTCCCGGCTTTTGCTAGTTGCGTGAAAGGCTACTTGCTGAACTTGAAGTTCGCGCGGTGGTAGCTTCCGTCGGCGAGCTGGATCACGAACTGGCGGCAGGTATTGGCCCAGCCCTTGTCGGTTTTCCAGACGTAGACATAGTGATCGCTGGCGACATCGTAGGTCAGGCCGCTGCTGCCCGCCGAAACGGTCTCCTCGATCCCCAGCACCGGCGCGGTCGAGCTACAGGCGATCGCCTCGGACTTGGGATAGCCGAGCTTGAAGATCGTGAGGCCCTGGTAGCCGCTCAGGCTGAACTTGACCGGGATCGCGCTGCCGGCTTTGACCAGATTCAACGTCGGCAGGTTGTCGACGGGCTGGAAGAAGCCGCTCCAGTTGTAGGCCGTGCTTGTATTGATCGTCCAGGCGTAGGTGGCGGGCGTGGCGTCGGCGTTTCCGGCGGCGTCGATGGCGCGGACTGCAAAGCTGTGGCTGCCGTCAGTCAGGCCGCTGTAGCTCTGCGGGCTGGCGCAGGTTGCAAACGGGCTGTTGTCGAGGCTGCACTCAAAGCTGCTGCTGGCTTCGCTGCTGGTGAAGCTAAAGCTGGCGCTGCCGCTGGTGCTGGGATTCGCCGGCTGGCTCGTGATCGTCGTCTGCGGCGCGCTGGTGTCGATCGTCCAGGTGTGCGTGGCCGGTGTGGCGTCGGCGTTTCCGGCGGCATCGATCGCGCGCACGGTG
>DASWTW010000457.1:0-39269 GCA_036401895.1 Herpetosiphonaceae bacterium
TGATCGGCGGCGCGCTGCTGTGGACGGCGCCGCCCGAGTTCACGGCGCGCGTCCAGACGCTGCAAAACCTGCTGCCTGGCGATCGCGTCAATCCAGAAGATCAGGGCGTGCAGAGCGAGGCATCGTATGAGATGCGCTCGATCCAGCTGGGCATCGCCTTTGACATGTTCACCGACCATCCGATCGTGGGCGTGGGCGCGTGGAATTTCACCCAGCTCTACCCTGAGTATGTCAACGAGCGTGGCAGCGCGATCGCGGAAGGCTTCGGGCCGCCGCACAACTATTATCTTGAGATCGCCGCCGAGCATGGCGTGATCGGCCTGATCACGATTCTGGGCGTGCTGGTGCTGGCCTTTGTGCGGCTGCGCACGGCTCAACGGCTCTTCGGTCTGCTGGGCGAGACACGCCTGTCGGAGCTGGCGGTTGCGCTTCAGATCGCGCTCGTCGGCTATCTGATCTCGGCGGCATTTCTGCATGGCCTGTACTCGCGCTTTCTCTGGCTTCAGGTCAGTCTGGCGGTCGCGTTCGCGCTGATCGCGATGAGCGAAGCCAGACGGCGCGGCGTGTCCGTCGAGCAGCCGATCCCAGGATCAGCCCTACCGATTCGGACTGTGGCATGAGTCTAGGCAAGAAAACCGCGCAGGGCGTGTTCTGGAACTATATTTCCTTCGCCGGCGGTAAGTTTCTCACGTTCATCAGCACGATCATCCTGGCGCGACTCGGTCTCGGGCCGGATCAGTTCGGCGAGGTCGCGATCGCGCTGCTGGCGATCACGTACCTTGAGGCGATCGGCGATCTCGGCATTGCGGCGGCGCTGATCTACCAGCGCGACGACGTCGAGCGCGCCTCGCAGGTCGCGTTCGTGATCAGCATCATCATGGGCGTGGTGCTGTGGGCGCTGGCGACGCTGAGCGCTCCCTACGTAGGCGCGTACTTCAACGAGCCGGGCTCGGTGCCGATGCTGCGCGTGCTGGCGTTTACGCTGCTGATCCAGTCGTTCGGCAATGTCCACATGGCGCTGCTGACCAAGGAGCTGGAGTTTCGGCGCAAGCTGTGGCCGGATCTGAGCCGCAACTTTGCTAAAGGCTTCGGCGCGATCGGTCTGGCGCTGGCGGGCTTCGGGCCGTGGAGCCTGATCTGGGGCCAGGTGCTGAGCGCCTTCGCCGCGACGATCGCGCTGTGGTACGCCCAGCCGTGGACGCCGCGTCTAACCTGGGACTCGAAGCTGGGCAAGCAGATGCTCTCGTACGGCTTGCAGATTCTGGGCATCGAGATCCTGGCGGTCTTCTGGTCAACCGCCGATTATGTAATGGTCGGGCGCTACCTGGGCAAGACCGAGCTTGGCCTCTACCAGACGGCGTTTCGGATCTCGGATCTGCTGATCATTAATATGTGTATCGTGGCCGGGCGCGTGCTCTTCCCGTCGTACGCCAAGCTGAGCCACGATCCGGCGGCGCTGCGACGCGGCTTCTTGACGACGCTGCGCTATATCTCGCTGATCACGCTGCCGGTCAGCGTTGGCCTGGCGGTGATCGCGCCGTTCTTTGTGAGCATCTTCTTCGGCCAGCGCTGGCTGCTGATGATTCCCGCGCTGGCGCTGCTGGCGCTGCGAGCCGGCATCAGCACGCTCTCGTTCAACAGCGGCCATCTCTTCAAGGCGATCGGACGGCCCGACATTGTGAACAAAGAGATGGTCTTCAAGCTGACCGTGCTACTGGCCGTAGTCTGGCTGACGGTGCCTTACGGATTTGTCGCCGTCGCGATGGGCCAGATCGGCGTGTCACTCTTCGCCGTGCTGCTCGATATGGGCATCTGCATGTATGTGCTCAAAGTCGGCCCCGGCCCAATCTGGCAGCAGATCCGCTCGGCGCTGGTCGCGGCGCTGGCGATGGGCGCCGCCGTGTGGCTGGTCGTCGCGAACACGCCGCAGGGCTACGATGTGCTGGGCCTGGTGGCGGCGATCCTGGTTGGCGCGGGCAGCTACGCCGGCCTGCTCTGGCTGACCGAGCGCAAGCTGCTGGTCGATAGCATTCGCTCGGTGGTGCATCTGGTGCGTCCCGCCCGGCCGACGGTCAGCGAATCCTAGCTCTGGATCGATGTGTAGCTCGTCGAAACGTGTTTACCGATAGAGAAGTTGATACAAGGAGGAGCGCAGCTTGAAAAACCGGATCTCTAACCTGCGATGGACGATGGGGCTGATTGTGCTTGCTGCGATCGTGCTTCGACTCCTCGTGTTTGCTTATATCGCCCACGAGCCGCGCAAGTTCTACACCTACGACTCGGACGGCTACGATCGGCGGGCGATGAATCTGCTGCGCTACGGGGTGTTTGCCAGCGAGAAGGAGCCGCCGCTCAAGCCGGACCTGGATCGCACGCCGGTGTATCCGGTGATGATCGCCGGAGTCTTCGCGGTGGCGGGCCACACGCCGGGCGCCGTGATCCTGCTGCATATTTTGCTGGCGGGCGTGACCGCGCTGCTGACGTTTATGCTGGCGCGTGAGCTGGGGCTACCGTCGTCAGTAGGCGTGCTGGCGGCGCTGATCTTCGCCGTCGATCCGCTCTCGATCATGACGACCAACTACCTGCTCACCGAGACGCTCTTCACGACGCTGCTGGTCGGCAGCGTGTGGGCCGTGGTGCGCTTCTGGAACAGCGGGCTGTGGCGCTGGCTGCTGCTGTCGGCGGTGCTGGTGGCGCTGACCTCGCTGACCCGTCCGATCAGCCAGTTCCTGCCGATCGCGATGCTGCCGCTGTTTGTGCTGGCTGCGCGCAAAGGTCAGCGCCGCTCGTGGCTAGCGGCGGGCGCGGTCTTCGCGGTGCTGAGCCTGGCGCTGACCTACACATGGGCTGTGCGCAACTACAACGCGACCGGGCTGTTCACGCTCTCGACAATCAGCGATACCAATCTGATCTACTACCGGGCACGGGCTGTGCTGGCAGAGGCCGAGGGCACCAGCCAGGATGAAGCCTGGGACAAGTTGGAGGCGCGGATCAACCAGACCGCCGCCGAGCGTGGCCTGTCCACCGCCGAGACGATCGATCTGCAACGTCAGGAGGCGCTGGCGATCTTTACGCGCTATCCCGGCCTGACGGTCAAGATGCTGGCTAAAGGCGTCGGGCGGCTGCTCTTCGATCCGGGCTACACGATCACGTGCGCGCAGCTCGACCGGCAGAGCACGGCCTTTGACTGCTTCCCCGGCCGCTCGTCGATGAACGAGCCCGGACTGGTCGACAAGGCGCTAGGGAGGCTGGGCCAGATGTCGCTGGTACAGCAGTTCACGCTGTTTTTCAGCACGATCTTGCTGGGCGTGGTCTACCTGAGCGCGGCGCTGGGTACGCTGCGGCTCTTCCGCGAGCGGCGCTGGCTGATCCTGGGACTGCTGTTCCTGCTGATCGCGTATTTCGTCGGGCTGTCGGCGGGCGGCGAGGCGAATAGCCGCTTCCGCATCCCGGTGGTGCCGTTCCTGGCGATCCTGGCGGGCACCGGCCTGACATCGCTGCGGGCGTGGGCGGCGCGGCCGTCCTGGCGCTGGCGGCAGCCGCGATCGACCCAGACTGCTTAGGCCCTAACCCCCTAACCCCCTTCCCCGAACCTCGGTCGGCTTCGATCTCGGTTGCGACAGGCGAGGGGGAAGAGGAACAAAGCTGTGGACGCACTTTTGAGGATAGAGAATGATAGATCAGCCAATCCGCATTCTGGGCCTGACGATGGATCGCGTCGGCGACTTTCGCAACCCGACCGCCAAGAACGCGGGCATGTACGCGGCGCTCGACCGTCGTTTCGGCGTTGTCGATGTGGTTCGGCCCAGCCTGCCCAGGCCAGAGCAATACTACAATAAGCTGCGCAACCTGCATCCCGATCGCGACTACTGGCGGATTCGGGCTAGTCTTAATCCGTGGGCCTTCAGGCGCCGCACCGCGCAGGCCGAGCAACATTTGCAGCGCAGGGACGGCCAGTACGATCTGATCGTGCAGCTGCATACGCTGCTCTCGCCGGGCGATCTGACGAAGCGCCGGCCGTTCGTGCTGACCACCGATAACACCTACCGCCTCTGTGAGCGCTACTACGCGGATTGGGCGCCGCTGCGGGGACGGCAGCGCGACGAGTGGATCAAGATGGAGCGGGCGACCTACCAGCAGGCCGAGTTTCTGTTTCCGCGCAGCGATTGGCTGCGGCGCTCGATGGTCGAGGACTATGGCTGCGATCCCGAGCGTGTGATTCGCGTCGGCTGTGGGGCCAACCATGTGCGTCCATCGCTGGAAGGCAAGCGCTACGACAAGCCGATCGCGCTGTTTGTGGGCTATGAGCTGAAGCGCAAAGGCGGCTACGTGCTGCTTAAAGCCTGGGAGCGTGTGCAGCGCGCGCTGCCCGAGGCCGAGCTATGGTTCGTGGGGCCGAATCCGCCCAAGGGCAAGCAGCCCGGCGGCGTGCGCTGGCTCGGCCGCGTCGACGATCGCGAGGCGCTGCACGAGATCTACAGCCAGGCCAGCGTTTTCGTCTTGCCGGCGCTCTTCGAGCCCTGGGGCCACGTTCTGAGCGAGGCCAAAGGCGAGGGCCTGCCCTGCATCGTCAGCGATCGCTGTGCCATGCCCGAGATTGTGGAGCACGGCAAGACCGGGCTGGTTGTGCCCGCCGCCGAGCCGGAGCCGCTGGCCGACGCGCTGATCCGGCTGCTCGGCGATCTCGATCAGGCCCGGCAGCTCGGCCAGCAGGCGCACGCCTCGATTCTGCACGGCAACACCTGGGACGATATGATCGAGCGCATGGCGCCGTACATCGAGCAGGCCGTGGGCAGAGCCGCCCCGCAGAAAAGCGCACTGGTCGGCGTGTAAGCGTGCATAGACTTGAACTATCCAATTGGAGGACGCTAGACCGTGCGGCGTAGAATTACCCATCCATCACACTACGAGATCCAGCGGCGCAATCGCGCAGATACCGGCTGGCTCGTGTTTCTGATCCCGCTGCTTTTGATCGCGGGCCTTGTACTGTTTGCCGGCGGCTATATGTCAGGTCGCCTGGACGGGCTGCTGGACGACTCCGAGACAATTGTCGAAGAGATACCGCCCGAGCCGACCGTGACGCGCACCGAGATCCGCGAGTGGCGGCCGACGATCGCGCTGCAATACTACAAAAACAATGAGGCCACGCCCCAGTTTCTGGCCAAAAACGTCGGCTGGCTCACGATGCAGTACGGTATGGAAGATCTGCGCCAGCAGGTGACCGACAACGGCTACCAGGCGCCGGTGCTCCAGTATATGCTGACGTTCCAGATTCGCGGCCCTGGACCCTACGAAAACGAGAACGACGACTGCGAGAACGATTACACGCCGATCCCCGACAACCCGATGTGGACCGACGATTTTTGCGAGTTGGTGCACTCGCACGAAAGCTGGTTTCTGCACAACGGCGACGGCGAGCGGATCTACAACAAAGAAGAAAACTGGGACGGCACCGATGTCTACGAGTATTACATGAATCCGGCCTCGCAGGGCTACCGCGATTTCTGGGTCTCGCAGATGAAACGCCAGGGAGACGCCAGCTGGCAGGGCTTCAGCCTGGATAACGTTCCGGTCTCGCTCGATTATCTCAAGACGCGCGGCGATAACCAGGACGGCAAGATCAAAGAGTTCGACGATGCCGAGGAGTTTCGCCAGGCGGTCGTCGGGCTGATCGACACGATGCGCGCGAACTTTCCCGGCCAGCCGATCTGGGGCAACATGATCAAGTCCGGCTACAGCTCCAACGAGTGGGACGATTATCTCGATCATCTGGACGGCTTTCACGAGGAAAACTTCGCGACCGGCTGGACCAACACCAGCCCGCCGAGCGCCAAAGAGTGGGACGGCATGCTCACGCGCGTCGAGAAAGCTCTGCGACGCGGCAAAAGCGTGGCGCTCTTCAGCCAGGGCGAGCAAAACGACACGCAGGCGTTCAACTTCAGCCTGGCCTCGTATCTGCTGATCGCGACCGAAGACGACCGAGCATCGTTTCGCTACACGCACACGGCCGACTACAAAGAGCTGTGGTGGTATCCCGAGTACGAAACCAATCTGGGCTTGCCCAAGGGCAGCCGCTCCAGGCAGGGCGATCTCTGGGTGCGCGACTTCCAGTGCGCGCGTGTAACTGTCGATCCCAAGGCCCGGACCGGCACGATCCAGCTGCGGCCCTGCGAACTGTAGTTGAAGATCACAATCTAAACACCCTCAAGGCTGCGTCGCCGATCCTGGCGGCGCAGTTTGTTCGAAACGGAGCGCATCTTTTGGGACGCCAGCCGCGTTCCTTAAAACGTAGGTTCTATACCAGCTAGTAAAACAGAGCAGGGTGCGAGCGAGAGCTGGCTGTGCGTTAGGCTAGAGGAATTCTTGATGAATCAACCGATCAAAATCTTACATCTGTGCGCTTCGCTGTCGGTAGGCGGCGCTGAGCGATTTTTGCTGGGCCTGGCGCAGAAGCTGGACCGGCGGCGCTTCGAGATGCATATTTGCTGTCTCAACGTGCTGCGTGGCAACGCGCTTCAGCGCGACTTCGAGCAGCTCGGGCTGCCGGTCAAGGTCATCGGCACCAAGCGCTTCTTCGATCTGCGCACAATCCTGGAGATCGGGCGCTACGTGCGCGAGCATCAGATCGATATCATCCACACTCAGCTCACCAACGCCGACATCGTGGGGCGGCTCGTCGGGCGGGCGCTGAATCGTCCGGTGATCTCGACGCTTCAGAACGAGCCCCGCGACTACAATCGCCACCGCGCGATCTATAACTGGCTGAGCCGCGTCACAGCCCGCTACCTGGCTACCGAGCTGATTCCGGTCTCGGATCGGCTGCGCGAGCAGTTCATCGCCGAGTGGCACATTCCCGCCGGCCGCATCCACACGATCTATAACGCCGTGCCGGTCGAGGAGTATCTCGGCATTCCTGACAGCCCGCCGCAGCACGCCGACGGCGACGGCCCGATCATCACCAACATTGGACGGCTCAGCCCGCAGAAGGCGCAGCACAACCTGCTGACCGCCGCTAAGCTGGTGCTGGAGCAGCGTCCCGACGCGCGCTTTATGATCGTCGGCCAGGGCCGGCTGGATCAGCCGCTCAAAGAGCAGGCGCAGCGGCTGGGCATCGCCGAGCGCGTTACGTTTACGGGTCTGCGCAAGGATATTCCGGCGGTGCTGGCTCAGACCGACATCTTCACGCTGCCGTCGCTGTGGGAGGGCCTACCGCTGACCGCGATCGAGGCGATGGCGGCGGCGCGGCCCGTGGTGCTGACCGATGTCGGCGGCAACAGCGAGTTGGTGCAGTCCGGCGTGAACGGCATGATCGTGCCGCCCGACGATGTGGACGCGCTGGCCACGACGCTGGTGGAGCTGCTGAACGACGAGCAGCGCCGCGCCGAGATGGGCCGCGCCGCGCGCCAGCGGGTTCAGCACGACTTCAGCATCGAGACGATCGCGGCGCAGCACGAGACGCTCTACGAATCGATCTGGAACAAGCATTACCATCCGATGCGCGAGGCTCGCGTCTCGGTCAAATCTTAAGGGGAGCGGCATGCGTTTCGGCGTTGCGATGATTTCGAGCGTGTTCTACCCGTCGATCGGCGGCGCGCAAACTCACACGCTGCGACTGAGCCAGAAGCTCAAGGCGCGCGGCGTGGATGTGCTGGTGATCACGCGGCACTACGAGGGCCTGGCGCGCTACGAGGAGATCGACGGCATTCCGACGTATCGCGTGGGCAAGGGCGAGGGCAATCTGATCGTCGCGGCGCTGAGCTACATCGTCGGGGCGCTGCGCGTGCTGCTGGCTCAGCGCAACCGCTACCATATTTTGCACTGCCACTTGATGATCTCGCCGATGACGATCGGCCTGCTGGCGAAGCCGCTGGTGCGCAAGCCGCTGGTAATCAATCCACATCGCAGCGGCAAGATCGGCGATGTCGGCTTTTTGACGCATAATCGACCGATCACCGGGCGGCTGCGGCTGGCGCTGGCCCGGCGCTGGGGCGATGCGTTCGTCAGCATCAGCCGCGATATTCACGACGAGCTAGCCGGCATCGGCGTGGGCGACAACAAGCTGTGGGACATTGCCAACGGCGTGGACGTGGATCATTTCGCGCCGGTCACTGCGGCTGAGCGCGCCGAGCTGCGCGAATCGCTCGATCTGCCGTTGGGTCCGCTGGTCGTCTTTACCGGGCGGCTGGTCACCGAAAAAGGCGTGAACGTGCTGATCGATGCCTGGCCGCGTGTGCTGCGCGCCCAGCCCGATGCCAAGCTGCTGCTCGTCGGCGACGGCGATCAGCGGGAGGAGCTTGAGGCGCAGGCGCGACAGCTTGGGATCGCCGAGCAGGTCATCTTTGCGGGCGGCTGCGCGGATGTCGCGCCGTATCTGCGCGCCGCCGATGCGTTTGTGCTGCCGTCATTCGCCGAGGGCCTGCCGATCGCGCTGCTGGAGGCGATGGCCTGTGGGCTGCCCAGCGTGGCCACCGCGATCGGCGGCACGATGCGCGTGCTCACCGACGACGTACACGGGCGGCTGGTGCCGGTTAGCGATCCGACCGCGCTGGCGCAGGGATTGATCGAGGCGCTTGGACCCTCAGGCCAGACCTGGGGCGAGCAGGCACGGCAGCATGTTGTCGCGCAGTACTCGCTGGATGTGGTCGCCGATCGCTACATGGAGATGTACGAGACGATCCAGCCCAAGCTCAAGCGACCGCAGGCGGCCAATCAGACGCAGCAGGCGTAGTTTTCACAAAGGAACCGAGGACGCAGGAACGATGCTTATTTCGCGCACACCACTACGTATCAGCTTCGCCGGCGGCGGCAGCGATCTGCCCGCGTTCTACCGCGAGGAGCCGGGCGCAGTGGTCAGCACGACGATCAATAAATACATCTATATCAACGTCAACAAAAAGTTCGATCCGGGGATTCGCGCCAGCTACTCGATCACCGAGACCGTCGCGAGCGTCGACGAGCTACGCCACGAGCTGATCCGCGAGGCCATGAAGCTGCTCGGGCTGACAGGCGGCATCGAGATTACGTCAATCTCGGATATTCCGTCGCAAGGCACCGGCCTGGGCTCGTCCAGCACCTACACGGTCGGGCTGCTCAACGCGCTCTACGCCTACACCGGGCGCTTTGCCGGTGCTGAGCGGCTGGCTCGTGAAGCCTGCAACATCGAGATCGAGCGCTGCGCCAAGCCGATCGGCAAGCAGGATCAGTACATCGCGGCCTACGGCGGCCTGCAATACATCCAGTTCAACCCCGACGAGAGCGTCTTTGTCGATCCGATCATCTGCCAGCCCGCGATCAAACAGCGCTTGCAGGAGCGGCTGCTGATGTTCTACACCGGCGTGACGCGCTCGGCCAATCACATTCTGGAAGAGCAGAAGGCCAACACCGAGCGCGACGGCGATCGGCGGCGGACGCTGCGCGCGATGACACACATGGCCCAGGATCTCCGCGCCGCGCTGAGCAACGACGATCTCGACTCGTTCGGCGAGATTCTGCACGAGGGCTGGCTGCTCAAGCAGCAGCTGGCGACCGGCATCAGCAACCAGCGCATCAACGAGTGGTACAGCCGGGCCCGCGAGCACGGCGCGATCGGCGGCAAAATCCTGGGCGCCGGCGGCGGCGGCTTCCTGCTGGTCTACGCGCCCGTCGAGCGCCATGCGGAGATCATCGCCGCGCTGCCCGAGCTATCGCGGATGCCGTTTACATTCGAGCCGCAGGGCAGCAAGATTGTGTACGTCGAGGAGAACCTAGAACCCAGAACCTAGAACCAAAGGAACAAGAAAACAAAGGAACAAGAGGCACCGATCTTCTCCCCTCGCCTACCGCAGTGGGAGAGGGGAAGGCCCGGAGGGCCAGGGGTGAGGGCCTCGAAACAAACGAACAAGAGAACAAAGGAACAAAGTAAGTACCTTCATTCCCCTTCTCCTATGGGGGTGCCCGCTGGGCCCGGAGAAGGGGTTAGGGGATGAGGGCCTGCTACTTGAGGGCCAGTAAAGGATCAGCGCATGACCAACAGCACACGGGCAGTGGCCCAGGCTCCAAAAACTGTCGCCTACGTAATGTCGCGGTTTCCCAAGATTTCCGAGACATTTATTTTATATGAGATCCTGGAGCTAGAGCGGCTCGGGCTGCACGTCGAGGTCTTTCCGCTGATTCGTGAGCAGGCGCAAACCATCCATCCCGAAGCCCAGGCGATCGTCGAGCGCGCGCACTACAGCTCGTTCCTGTCGCTACCGGTGCTATTTGCCCAGGGCTACTGGCTGCGCAAGCGTCCGCTGCGCTATCTGCGCGCCTGGTGGCGAGCGCTGCGCGGCAACCTCGACACGCCGAGCTTCCTGGCTCGCACGCTGGTGCTGGTGCCGCAGGCGGCGCTCTTTGCCCGCCAGATGCACGAGCTGGGCGTCGAGCATCTGCACGCGCACTATGCCACACATCCCGCGCTGACCGCCTACGTGGTGCGCGAGCTGGCCGACATTCCGTATAGCTTCACCGCGCACGCCCACGACATCTACCTTGAGCGCCCGATGCTGGACGAGAAGATCCGCCGCGCCGGCTTTGTCGTGACGATCTCGCAGTATAACCGCGAGCTGCTGCGCAGTCTCTACGGCGATGCGGCGGCCGAAAAAACCGTCGTGATTCACTGCGGCGTCGATCCGGCAGTCTTTCAGCCGCAGCAGGATCGCCAGCCCAACGCGCACTTCACGATGGTCTGTGTCGCCAGCTACCAGGATTACAAAGGCCATCCCTATCTGATCGAGGCCTGCGCCCAGCTCAAAGCGCGTGGCCTGGATTTTCGCTGCCTGCTAATCGGGCAGGGCGAGGACCGTCCGCAGATCGAGGCGCAGATCCAGCGGCTGGGACTGAGCGAGCAGGTGCTGGTGCTGGGACCGCAGCCACGCAACAAAGTCAGCGAGTACGTCGCCGCCGCCGATGTGGTTGTGCTGCCCAGCATTGTGACCAGCTATGGCAAGCAGGAAGGCATTCCCGTGGCGCTGATGGAGGCGCTGGCCAGCGCAAAGCCGGTCGTCGCCACAGCAATCTCGGGCCTTCCCGAGCTGATCGAGCATGAGCGCAGCGGCCTGCTGGTGCCGGAGCGCGACGCGACCGCGCTGGCCGAGGCGCTGGCCCGGCTGCGCGACGATCCCGAGCTTGGTCAGCGCCTGGGAGCGGCCGGACGCGAGACCGTGCTGCGCGAGTTTGATCTCAATCGCAACACCGCGCTGCTGCATAATCTGCTGCTGCAAGATTGGTCAGCGCCCGCCGAGGGTCAGATCGTCGCCGAGATCGCGGCGCTGGAACAATAGAAGAGAATCGGCGCAAGCTTGCGCCTGGAAGGAGATAGATGTGATCGGACGATTCTTCTGGCTGTGTGTCGGCACAATCGTGTACACCTACGCAGGCTACCCGCTGCTGCTGACGCTGGTTGCGCGGCTGCGCCCCAAGCCCAAACCCTACCCGCAGATCACGCCCAGGCTGACGTTGCTGATCGCGGCCTACAATGAGCAGGACGTGATCGCCAGCAAGCTTGAGAACAGTCTGGCCCTGGATTATCCCCGCGAGCAGCTTCAGATTCTGGTAGCCGCCGACGGCTCCGACGATCGCACGCCCGAGGTTGTGCGCGAGTACGCCGACCGCGGTGTGGAGCTGAGCTACAGCCCCGAGCGACGCGGCAAGATGGCGGCGATCAACCGGGCGATGCACCAGGTGCGCGGCGAGATCGTGGTCTTCTCGGATGCCAACAACATGTACACGCCCAATGTGCTGCGCGAGCTGGCCGCGCCCTTCTCCGATCCCAGGGTCGGCGTGACCACCGGCGCCAAGCTGATCAGCAGCGGCGATGGCGCGCTGGGCGAGTCCGAGGGCCTGTACTGGAAGTATGAATCGTTCATCAAGAAGCAGGAAACGCGGCTGGGCTGCACGATCGGCGTGGCCGGCGAGGTGCTGGCGATCCGCCGTGAGCTGTTCGCGCCGCCGCCTGAGAGCACCATCAACGACGATTTCCACATGATGATCCAGATCGTGCGCGAGGGCTACAACGTCGTGTACGCGCCTGCCGCATACTCGCGAGAGCGCATCTCGCCCACCGCTCAGGACGAGATCACGCGGCGCACGCGCATCTTCGCCGGCTGGTACCAGTCGATCTTCCAATCGCACAAGCTGCTGACGCTGCGCCGCCCGGTCGTCGCCTGGCAGGTCTGGTCGCACAAGTTTTTGCGACCGTTCGTGGCGATCGCTGGTGTCGGGGCGCTGGCTGCCAATCTACTGGCGGTGATCTTCCCGCCGCGTGGCGTGCGCAGCCCGATCGCAAGGCTGGCCGCGCCGTTCAACTGGATCATGCTGGCGCTTCAGGTGGTATTCTACGGCATGGCCTGGATCGGCAGCCGATCGGAGCATACCGGCGCGGCTGGTAAAATCCTGTACATCCCGACGTTCCTGGTCAACAGCAATCTGGCCGGAATCATGGGCCTGTATCGCTTTCTGACCAAGCGCCAGACCTCGCTGTGGCAGCGCGTGCAGCGCCGCGAGGTTGTGCCGGCCACGGAGAGCGCCGAGCCGACCGAGGCCGCGCTGGCCGCTGTCGAGGCGTAACGTATGATGATCGAACAGCTACCCACAACCGAGGCGCCGCTACGTGTGCTGGGCCTGCTCGTCGGCGATATTCACGCGCCGGCCAGCGATGCCAGGATTAAGTACGGCCAGCTTTTTGCCGAGCTGGGCAAGCAGTGCCGGCTGGTGGATGTGCATAACGTCGAGGTCCAGGGCCTGGATCGCTACCAGAACGCGCTGCGCACGCTGCGCTGGCCCAAGTGGCGCTGGCAGGAAGCGTTCTACAAAAATGTCTGGGGCTTTCATCGCCGCTCCCAGAAGGCGCAGCAGCACGCTTTTGCCAATCGCAGCCGCGCCGATGTGATCTTGCAGCACGGTACAATCTTCTCGTCGGAGTACCAGCCTGACGGCCCGCCGGTGGTGGTCTATACCGATTTCACCTACCGGCTGGCGCAGCGCGAAGATCCCTGGCGCGATCCCTTCAACGATGTCGCCGAGAGCGAGCGCTGGAATGCGCTTGAGGCGCATGTCGCCAGGCAGGCCGCGTTTGTGCTCACCCGCAGCGAGTATGTGCGCCAGTCGATGATCGACGACTACGGCATTGCGCCGGAGCGGGTCGCGGCGGTCGGCGGCGGGATCAACTTCACGACACTACCGGAGCCGCAGCCGCTGGCCGAAGTGCCGCGCATCCTGTTCATCGGGACGAACTTCGAGCGCAAAGGCGGCGAGCAGCTGCTGGCGGCGTTCGGGCAGGTTCGAGAGCGCGTGCCCGAGGCCGAGCTGTGGCTGGTGACGCACAAGGCCGATATTTCCGGCCCCGGCGTGCGGCGCATCGAGCCGACGCGGGATCGGGACGCGATCGAAGCGCTGTATCGATCGGCCAGCATCTTTGCCATGCCGTCGCGCTGCGAAACCTGGGGCGATGTTTTTCTTGAGGCGATGGCCTACGGTCTGCCCTGCATCGGCACCACCAACGACGCGATGCCGGAGATTATCGAGCATGGCCGCAGCGGCTACGTGGTCGCGCCCGACGATGTGACAGAATTAGCGGAATGCTTAGAGCGGCTGCTGCTCGATCCTGCCCTGCGCCAGAGCATGGGCGCGCGCGGCCGTGAGCGGGTGCTGCAAACCTTCACCTGGGAGCATGTGGCGCGACGCATGGTGCCGTATCTCCAGCGCGCCGCTCGCGAACGAATGATCAGCGTCGCGCATCGTTATGCCACGGAGCGCGTTTAACAGATCGAACACGCGGACTCGCAGGTCGAGATCGGGAGCTACGCCAGGCGCAGACTCCTTGCGGGAAGAGCGAAAACAATTTCACTATACACTTCAGGAGGATGAACATGTTGTTATCGGTGATTGTCCCGTGCTATAACGAGGAGCGCACAATCCGCGACATTCTCGACCAGGTACGCGCCGTTCGTTTGGACAAAGAGATTATTGTGGTCGACGACCACTCACGGGACAGCACGCCCGAGATTCTGCGCGAGCTTGCCGCCGACGATCCGATGCTCCGCGTGATTCGCCAGCCCCGCAATCGCGGCAAGGGCGAGGCGATTCGCACGGGTCTGGCCGCCGCCCGAGGCGACATTGTGATCATTCAGGACGCCGATCTTGAGTACGATCCGAATGACTACTATGAGCTGGTGCGGCCGATCTGCGAAGGCAAAGTCGACGTGGTCTTCGGCTCGCGCTTCATGGGGCGTCACACCGGCATGTATTTCTGGAATGCGGTCGGCAACAAGGGCCTGACGCTGATGACCAACTTTTTGTACAACTCCTGGATCTCCGACATGGAAACCTGCTACAAGGTTATGCGCACCGATATTATGCGCAGCCTGGACTTGCAGAGCAACGATTTTCGGATCGAGCCGGAGATCTCGGCGAAGGTGCTCAAGCTGGGCTACCGCATCTACGAGGTGCCGATCTCATACATGGGCCGGACCTACGAGGAAGGCAAGAAGATCAAGAAGTCGGATGGCCTCAAGGCGATCGTTAAGCTGCTGAGCTGCCTGACCTGGCGCGGCACTGCGCCCAAGCTCCAGCCGATCGAGAAGAGCGCCGCGACGGCTGCGCTGAGCGCTGTGCGTGAGCACGCCGCCCGCAACGGCTTCGCGCCGGTGATCATGGGATCGGCCAATTGATCGACTTGTACCTTCACAATCGACGTAGCAGCCTCACCGCGATGCAGTTGTGCGTCGCGGTGGCATTTAACCTGCTATCGTCCAGCAGCCATAACTTCTCCCGGCTCCCGGCGTTTAACCTTTTACTAACCGAACAACGACGACGGTAAAGGACAGACCTGAGCACCATGTTGAGTAATCGAAGCACTGTATTCCTGCAACGCCTGCATCGTGGCACTGCGTTGATCCTTGTCGCCGTTCTCCTCGTGATCAGCATCGGCTCGATCGAGAGCCTGCACCAGCCCGCGCCGGTCTTTGCCGCCGGCTCGGTTGCGCCGACGGTGGAAACCGATCCGATGCCACAGGCTGGCGACTCCGCCGACGATCCCGCGATCTGGATTCACCCGAGCGATCCGGCGCAAAGCACAGTCATCGGCACCAACAAGCAAGGCGGGGTCTTCGTTTATAACCTGGCAGGTGATCAGATCCAGCATCGCGCCGACGGCAACATGAACAACGTCGATCTGCGCTACAACGTGCCGGTCGGCGGCCAGTATATCACGCTGGTCACGGCGACTAATCGCAGCGACAATAGCCTGGCGCTCTACAAGGTGAATCCTGCCACGCGGCTGCTGGAGCCGATCGCCGCCCGCACGATCAAGCCCGGCATCGCCGCGTATGGCGCGTGTATGTACCACAGCCCGGTCAGCGGCAAATACTACGTTTTTGTCACCTCGTCGACCGGCGACGTCGAGCAGTGGGAGCTGTTCGATAACGGCAGCGGGCGCGTGGACGCGTCGCGCGTGCGCACGCTCAGCCTCAGCTCGACCGTCGAAGGCTGCGTCGTGGATGACGAGCTGGCACGCTTCTATGTTTCCGAAGAAACCGTCGGCATCTGGCGCTTCGGCGCGGAGCCGAACGCCGGCGCGGATGGTACGCTGATCGATACGAACGGCTCGGCCAGCGGACTGGCGGCGGATATTGAGGGCATGACGATCTACTACACCAGCAACCGCACCGGCTATCTGATCGTGTCGAGCCAGGGCAACAGCTCCTACGCGGTCTACCAGCGCGAGGGCGACAACACCTTTATCGATCGCTTCGTGATTGGCCGTAACAGCAGCACGAGCCCGCTCATCGACGCAGTGCAGGGAACCGACGGCATCGACGTGACTAACGCCTATCTCGGGCCGTCATTCCCGCAGGGCGTGTTCATAGCCCAGGATGATGCCAACGATGTCGGCGATCAAAATCTGCAAAACTTCAAGCTGGTGCCCTGGCAGTCGATCGCCAACGCCTTCGATCCCGATCTCACGATCGATACCAGCTGGGACCCGCGCCAGGTAGGCGCGCCTGCGCCGTCGCCGAGTCCATCGCCCACGCCTACGCCAACTCCATCGCCTACGCCAAGCCCGACACCGACGCCTACGCCAAGCCCGTCGCCGAGTCCGTCGCCCACGCCGCCGGCTGAGAATACGCGCATGTTCACGCCCGAGGCCGATGCGCGCGTCGAGATGGCGAACGCCAGCGATAACTTCGGCAGCGATACGACGCTGCGCGCCGATGGATCGAGCACCTCGGGCGTGCGCAGCTACCTGCGCTTCAACGTCGGCGGCATCGCCTACTCAATCGAGAGCGCCAGGCTGCGGCTGTATGCCACGACCAGCACCGCCAACGGACCCAGCATTTACAGCGCGAGCAATAGCTGGAACGAGGCGACGATCACCTGGAACACGCGGCCCGGCTACTCTTCCACCGTCATCGACGATCGCGGCGCCGTCACAGCCAACGATTGGGTCGAGTACGATGTGACCTCGGCGGTCAAGCGCAATGGCATCTATAGCTTTGTGCTCGCCAGCAGCAGCAGCGATGGGCTGACACTTTTGTCCCGCGAAAGCACGTCTCAGCCACAGCTGATCCTGACTCTGGGCGAGCCTGCACATCAGACTTTCGTGCCCATTGCTCATGCCGGGCAGTGAGCCGCGCCGCGCAGAGAAGCAATATTGGCACAATTTCGATCGGCAGGATAACTTTTTGGCCGTATTGCACGTTATAGTAGAGTGAGCGTCCTGTATCGAACCAGGATTCAAGTACTAGCGTCGACGGCCTATCACTTGCACCAGAAGTGAACAAAGCGAATTTCCGCTGGCCGCAGTCCGCTGCAATCGATCACTAACCGCCTAGAAAGGAGCAGATCGTACCATCGAGCCAGTACGTCGAACCAGTCCTTCGCGATTGATGAGTACCTGTCTGAGCGCGGTTCCATCATGTCCTCGAAGCTCTTCGCTGGTGAAGTTCTTTGTATTCTACTAATGGGATGAGGAGTACCCTAATGAGTGAGCGCCGGTCAATCATACGATGGTTTGGAGCGTGTGCGATCGTTCCGCTGCTTGCCGTCGCATTGTCTAGCCTACCGACAGCGCAAACGTTAGCGGCCACAACCTATACTGTTTATAACTCCCCACAAAATGGGCAGCCGGGCGACATCGACGGCAGCGAGATCATCGATATTACGCCCAACAATCAGTACGCGGTCGTCGTCGGCTCGCGCGACCTCAGCGAGCGCCGCCTGTACATGGCTACGCTCACGCCGAACACCGGTATCGTCGTCAGCCAGATCGATCTGGATGCCGCCGTCAATGGGCGCGGCCTGACCAATCCGCTGCCGAGCAGCGTCGCGATTCACCCGACCGGCGATTATGCGCTGGTGACGATCCGTGAGGGCGGCGCTCCCGCCAACAGCGCCACCGAGACCGCCGGCCTGGGCGTGTTTGTCACCATCGCCGACAACGGCGCGCTCTCGCTGGTCACCGATCCGGTGCTGACGCTTGGCATTCGTCCCGAGTCGATCGACATCTCCAACAATGGTGAGTTCGCGGTAGTCGCCAACGAGGGCTCGAACGGTATCGCAAACTCCGGCAGCATCTCGATCATCGATCTTGACGCTTCGGGCGCGGCGACCGGCAGCGTGGTGCAGAATATCACGCCGCCCAGCGAGACCAATGCCGATCCCGAGTCGGTCGCGATCAGCCCGGACGGCCAGCGCGCCTTTGTGACGCTTGAGACCAGCGGCAACATGACGATCGTCAACATCGGCTCGCCGCTCAACACCTCAACCGCCGTCACGGTTGACGTACCGGCTAGCTCAAGCTGGCTGCCCGACGGCGTCGCGGTTACGCCGGATAGCCAGTACGTGGTCACGGCCAACGAGGGCGTCAATCGCGTCCATATGTTCCAGGTCACCAACACCGATGTCGGCCCGACGCTCACGCTGGTCGACAACAGCGGCACGGATCTGCCGGCTAGCTCGACGCCCGAGATGGTCGCGATCGGCACGATTGGCGGAGAGCTGCGCGCGTTCGTCACGCTGGAAGCCGCCGACTCGGTCGCGGTCTTCAAGCTCACGCCAGCAGGCGCCGACAAGCTCGTGTTCGAAACGCTGATCTCGCTCAATCCTAGCGGCCAGCCGCCTGCGGACGGACCGGAAGGCATCGCGGTTGCCAACGGTCGTGAGCTGATTGTGACGGCCAATGCCTTCAGCAACAATATCAGCGTCATCGTCAGCGACACCACCAGCCCGTCGCCGAGCCCGTCGCCGAGTGTATCGCCGAGCCCGTCGCCGAGCACACCGCCAGGCCTGACCAAGCGCGCCTGGCTGCCGATCATCCGGCCATAAACGCGCCGAACAGTTGAAACGATCAGGCCCTCACCTGTAGGTGAGGGCCTTTTCTGTGATCTGTAAGAGCGTGCTGCGTACGCCCTCGGTGTATCGCAATTCGCCCCTACGGATTACGAATCAGCTCCGCGTCGTCGCTCCAAGCTCGCTCTGCAAGCGCCGGATGATCTTCTCGCGGATCTTGTTGATCTCCGCGTCCGACAGCGTCCGATCGGGCGCGCGGAAGCTCATACGGAACGCCAGGCTGCGCTGATCCTCCGGGATCGGAGCGCCGGTGTAGACGTCGAAAAGGCTAACATGCTCCAGCAGCGGGCCGGCCGCCGCCGTGATCACACGATGCGCCTGCTCGGCCGTTACGCTCGTCGGCGCGATCACCGCAATGTCCTGGTAGACCGCCGGTGGCCGGTGGATCACGCGGTAGCGCGGCGGCATATGCAGCAGCAGCAGCGCATCCAGATCCAGCTCGGCAACCACAGCGCGGCTGACGGCCAGCCCCAGGCGATCCCGCGTGTCGGGATGCAGCTCGCCGAGCACGCCCAGACTGGTGCCTTCCGCCGTCTGGATCAGGTACGCCGAGCGGCCCGGGTGGAAGCGCGGATCGTCGGCGGGCGTGAACGTCACCTGCGCGTCGATGCCCAGCCGCTCCAGCAGCGTCTCTAGCACGCCTTTGAGATCGAAGTAGTCCAGCAGCGGTGGCGCGGCCTCGTGCCAGGAGACGACATTGCGCTGTCCTGCCAGCGCCAGCGCCAGCCGTCGCGGCTCGTCCGGCAGCAGGCGGCCGGGCTGCGGATGGAAGACACGACCAACCTCGAACAGCACCACCCGCGACTGCTCACGCAGATTGTCGGCCAGCACCTGCGCCAGCTCGGGCAGAATGTCGCGGCGCAGCACCGAGCGCTCGGGCGCGATCGGGTTTTCGAGCATCAGGTACTCAGATGCGTCAGGCTCTGCGCCGGTGAGCGTCGCCACGATCTCAAGGCTGGTCAGCGAGTAGGTGATCACTTCCTGCACACCACACGTGACCAGCGTATCCTTGACGCGGCGCTCGCTGAGCTGGACCTCGTCGACATACTGCGGCGGCAACTCGTCGGCCAGCAGCGTGTTGGGCAGCTTCTCGTAGCCGTACATGCGCGCGACTTCTTCGACCAGATCCGCCGCCATCGTCACGTCCAGCCGGTACGACGGCACGCCGACCAGCACGCTGTCCACGCCGACCTCACACTCGAAGCCGAGCCCCGAGAGCAGATCCGCCACCTGTGCCGCGCTTAGCTCGATACCCAGCAGCCGCCGAACCTCGGCGCTGGTCAGCTCGATCTGCTGCGCCTGCCAGGGTGTGCCGTACACATCTACCAGGCCCTGCGCCACCGTGCCGCCCGATACCTCGCGCAGCAGCTCAAGCGCTCGTCGCAGCGCGAGCGGCGGCGCTTGGGGATCGACGCCGCGCTCGAAGCGCTTGGAGGCCTCGCTGGGCAGCTTGAGCGCCTGAACCGTTCTGCGGATCGCCCGCGTATTCCAGATCGCCGCCTCAAGCAGCACATTGCGCGTCTCGTCGGTCACCTCGCTATCGGCGCCGCCCATCACGCCCGCCAGCGACTGAGGCCCGCTCGGATCGGCGACCACAATCTGCTCCGGCGAAAGCTGGCGCATCTGGTTGTCGAGCGTGCGCAGCTTCTCGCCGTCTCTGGCCCGCCGCGCGATCAGATGTCGATCCTGGATCTTGTCGGCGTCGAAGGCGTGCGAGGGCTGGCCCCACTCAAGCATCACATAGTTCGACACATCTACGATGTTCGAGATCGGACGCATGCCGGCCAGCCGCAGGCGCTGCTGCATCCACCACGGCGACGGCTTGATCGTCACGCCTTCGAGCAGACCGATCGTGAAGCGCGGGCAATCGTTGGGATCTTCCACCGTCACCCTGGCGCGGCCCTCAATGCTCGGTCCTTCCATCACCACCTGCGGATTGGGCAGCTTGAGCGGCTGTCCCGTGATCGCCGCGACCTCACGCGCCACGCCGACGATCGACAGCGCGCGCGAAAGATTCGGCGTTAGATCGATGTCGAGCACCACATCGCCGATGTAATCCCGCAGCGGCGTGCCTACCGGCGCGTCGTCGGGCAGGAACAAAATCCCCTCGTGCTCATCCGACAGGCCAAGCTCAAGCTCCGAGCAGACCATCCCTTCGGAGGCCACGCCGCGCAGCTTGGTCGGCTTGAGCGTTACCCATTTGGGCGTGTCGCTGTGGCCGTCGATCAGCCGCGCGCCCGAGAGTGCCAGCGCGACTTTCTCGCCCTTCATCCCGACTTTGATATTGGGCGCGCCGGTCACCACCGCGATCGAGCGGCCCTCGCCGTAGCCGACCACCGGCACCGTCAGCCGATCGGCGTTGGGATGCTGATTAACTTCCAGCAGCTCGCCGACGACGACGCGCTGCGGGTCCCACGGAATATGATCCGGCGGCACCGGCTCACTGAGATCGGGAGCCCAGGCCGAGCCGGGCGCTGCCTCCACGCCGATATAGTCGATCGAGCCGACTTCCAGACCCGCCAATGTCAGCTGCGTCGCCAGCTCCTCAGGCGAGATCGTAATGTCGACATATTCTTTGAGCCATGATAAAGGAACACGCATACTTACCTCCTCCAAAGCCCGCAGCCATCGCGTCCACAGGCATTCCTGGTGGAAACATCTTATAATCAGCGCGAGACCGGCCGCTCCTTGACGACGATCGCGCCCACATCCACGCGATCGCCGAACAGCCGGCTGTCGCGATCGTACACGCCCAAACGCTGCGTCGTGGCCTCGTCCCAGATCCCGATCTCTAGCCGATAGGTTCCGGGAGCCACGCCTGCCAGCACAATCTGCTTCGGATCGCGAATCCAGTCGCCGCGCACCCAGCCGTTGAGCGGGAACTTGCCGTCCAGCGGCTGCGCGTTGGCCTCGGCTACGATCTCGCCGCGATCGTCGATCACATGCAAAAAGATCGTGCGCGGCTTTTCCATCTGCTCAAGCGCGTGCCAGGTCAGCACAACATCGATCGTGTCGCCGGTGAACGCCTCGCCCGGCAGCTCGACGTTGCGCAGCTCGACGCCGCGCTTCCAGCCGATGTCGAAGCGACCGTAGATATTGCCGGTCGTCGCGGGCTGTGCGGGCAGCACATACGACTGGTAGCTCGGCGCGATCAGGCCACGCGGCAGCAGCACCGCCAGCACCAGCAGCAGTCCCAGCAGCGTCCAGAGCGCGCTACGTCGGGGCAGGATCGCGCCCAGACCGCAGGCCAGCAGCACCGCCAGCGCCGGTAGCACCGGAAACAGGAATCGTCCCTGCCAGGCCACTGCGCCCGCCACCATCGCAAACGCGATCGTCCAGGCGAACGCCAGCGCAACCGCGCCCGCCAGCACCACGGCTACCTGAAGTCGCTCGCGCCACCAGCCCACGCCCGCCGCCGACAGCAGCCCGATCGCTCCCAGCGCGAGAAAGGCCGCGAACGCCCAGTACGCGCCGTCGTTCATCGGCAGCGTCAGCCAGCCAAAAGTACCCCAGCTCGATCGCAGCAGGCCCCAGAAGCCGCCGTTCCAATCGCGCAGCGTAAACTCGCCGATGCCGCCGGGCGCGAATGTCTGCTGAAACGACTCCAGCCCCAGCCAGTCGCCGTAGACTCGCAGATTGCGCCAGTACCACCAAAAACTGATGACCGCCGCCAGCCCAACCACCATCGCGCTTTCGCGCAGCCAGCGCGCAACACCGTCACGACGCAGCAACACCGCCAGCAGCGGCAGCGGCACGAAGGCCAGCGCGCTCTGCTTGGTGATCAGCGCCAGCCCCAGCAGCACGCCCGCTGCGCTCGGCCAGACGAGCTGCCGCCGGATCTGCGTATCCTGCCGCTGAGTAACGATCGCAACGCCTGCATAGACCAGGCCGCTCACCAGCGCGATCAGCAGCGGATCGTTCGAGACCAGCGCGTGGGCGAAAAGTACCTGCGGGTTGAGCGCCACAATCGCCGCCGCTCCCGGCGCCAGCCAGCGCAGCTCCGGGAAGCAGCGCCGTGCCGTGAGCCACGTCAGCAGCACGGTGACGCCGCCCAAGAGCGCCGAGACGCCACGCGCCAGGTGCCACGCCAGCGCCACCCCGCGATACGGCCAGATGTCGCGCGTGGAGCGAAAAAAGGCGTTGGGCTCCTCGCCGCCGCTCAGCCGGAAGTTCGGATTCGCGCCGACTTCCAGCAGCCGCTCCTCGGGCGGCAGCCAGCGCGTGACCGGCTGAAGCAGCCAGTAGGCCAGCGGCGGCTGATGGCCCTCGCCCGGCACATCGCTGGCCTGCGGCTCGGCCCGCTGCACCGGCAATCGTCCCGTCTCAGCCAGGAAGATCGCATAGCGCATGTGGGCCGGCTCATCCGGTCCCTCGCCCAGCGGCACCGTGATGCCCCAGAAGAGCGCCAGCGCCACATGCAGCGCCACGATCAGCGCCGCCAGCCGGCGATCCGCAGCAACGCCGCTCAACATGCGCCGCTGCGAGCCTGCGATCGGCTTGTGGGCTAGCGAGGCCAACTTAGAACTGCTCCAGGAAGCGCAGGTCGCCGCTCCAGAACCAGCGAATATCGTCGATGCCGTACTTCAGGATCGCGATCCGCTCCGGTCCCATGCCGAACGCGAAGCCGCTGAAGCGCTCGGGATCGTAGCCGCCATTACGCAGCACGTTGGGATGGACCATGCCCGCGCCCAGGATCTCAAGCCAGCCGCTGTACTTACACATGCGGCAGCCCTTGCCCGAGCACAAGAAGCAGCGCGCATCAACCTCGACGCTCGGCTCGGTGAACGGGAAGTACGACGGCCGGAAGCGGATCGTGGCCTCGGGGCCGTACATCTGGAGCGCGAACTCTTGCAGCGTGCCCTTGAGATCGCCCATGGTAATGTTCTCGCCGACGGCCAATCCCTCCACCTGATAGAACATCATCTCTGAGCGCGCCGTGACCTGCTCCATGCGGTAGCACTTGCCCGGCAGAATCACGCGCACCGGCTCAGGCGCGAACTTGCGCATCGCGTGGATCTGCCCCGGCGATGTGTGCGTGCGCATCACAACTTTGGGGCTGCCCGGCGGCATTTTCACGAAGAACGTATCTTGCATGTCGCGCGCCGGATGATCGGGCGGGAAGTTGAGCAGACCGAAGTTATACTCGTCGGTCTCGACCTCGGGGCTTTCCCACACGGTGAAGCCCAGGTTTGCAAAGATCCGCTCGATCTCACGTAGCGTCTGCGTCGTCGGGTGCAGCCTGCCTGCGGGAGCGGGACGGCCCGGCAGCGTCACGTCGACGCGATCGTGCTCCAGCTCACGGGCGCGCTGCTCGGCGATCAGCTTCTGCTCCAGCGCGTCGTACGCGCCCTGTAGCGACTGCTTGACCGCGTTGATACGCTGGCCCACACGTGGCCGCTCCTCGGCGCTGAGCTTGCCCATGCCACGGCTGATCTCGGCGATCGGCCCGACCTTGGCCAGATACGTGCTGCGCCAGGTTCGCAGCGATTCGACCGTGGTGATCGCTTCCAGCTCGGCCAGCGCCTGTTTTTCCACCTGTTCGAGTTGCTCGATCACAGTTACCTCCTTGCCTCACCTTTCGGATCGGGCTGCGCTGAGCGCGTCAACCATCCAAAAGCTCGCCAAACAAAAAGCCGCACGCTCGTCAGGGACGAGGTGCGGCCCGTGGTACCACCCTGTTTCTGAACACGTCACGCCCTCCACCGAAGCAGAATCGCTGCGCGTTCACTCGTGGCCCGGTTAACGGTGGGCTGCCGGAGCGGACTACTTAGAACCTAGAACTTAGAACCTAGAACCGTCAGGATCAACCCTTGGTTCTTAGTTCTTGGTTCTCTGTCTGTTCACCCGTCGGCTCGGAAGGGAACGGATAGCGGCGGTCCCGGCGCCGGCTCGCAGCCTCTGGCCTGGCGCTCTCTGACGGCCTACCGTCTATCCTCGCTTCGTCATCGCCTGTTATGCGCTAGTGTACTGCAATAAATGCAGATTAAGTAGCGTTTGTTCGTTATTAAGAGCGGCCCAGCCTACGCTGGCGCTGCATTTCGAAAAGAATCACGCTGCCGGCAACCGCCGCGTTCAGCGACTCGACGCCGGAAGCCATCGGGATTGCGATCTGCTTGGTTGCGATCTCAAGGCCCGCCGCGCTCACGCCGTTGGCCTCGTTGCCCACGATCAGCGCCGATGGCTGTCGCCAGTCTGCGGCGTAGTAGGGCATCGATGCTTCGGCGACGGCGGCGTACACGTTGTCGGTGGTGCTGAGCATCAGCGGCGCGTCGTCCCAGCTTACATCTTGCGCGATCGGGAGCCGGAAATGCGCGCCCATCGCCGCCCGCGCCACCTTGGGACTGTACACGTCCGCCGTTCCCGCCGTGCAGATCACCTGGCCGATGCCGGTCGCCACCGCCGAGCGAAGCAGCGTCCCGACATTGCCGGGATCTTGAAGCGCGTCCAGCACCAGCACCACACCGTACATCGGCGACTCTAGCGAGGGCCAGCGCACGGCTGCGACCACGCCCTGCGGCGTTACGGTATCGCTGACCGCTTGCAGCACCTCTGCTGAGACCTCGTAAGCGTGTGAGAGACCGCCGAGCTGCTCGATCAGCGCGGTGCCGCGCTCGGTCGTCGCCAGCTGATCGCGATTGTACACCACGATCGCGATCTCTGCCTGCGCCTGGAGCGCCTCCTCTACCAGCCGCACACCTTCGATCACAAACAACCGCTCGGAGCGCCGATCTTTACGATTGGTCAGCAACGAGCGGAGATGTTTGATCTGCGGATTTTTAGTGCTTGTGATCACGCTCAACTGCGTTGATGCCGCGTGACTTAAGCCGAGATCGCTCGCTGGACCTGTGCGACGATCTGACCAAACGCGCTGGCGTCTCGCACTGCCAGGTCAGCGAGCTGCTTGCGATCCATCTCGATACCGGCCAGTTTCAGGCCGCTGATGAACCGGCTGTAGCTCAAGCCGTGCTGGCGAGTGGCCGCATTAATGCGGACGATCCACAGGCGGCGCATGTCGCGCTTCTTGGTGCGGCGGTGACGATAGGCGTACGCCAGCGAGCGCATCACCTGCTCGTGCGCGACCTTGTAGTTGCGGCTACGATTCGCTCGGTAGCCTTTCGCTTGTCTGAGTAGCTTGTTATGGCGCTTGCGCACCATCATGCCGCGTTTTACGCGAGCCATACCTTGTGCTCCTTTTGGACACTCCTAAGAGTAGGAGTGAGCTGTGCGTAGCCAGTACGCCAGCCCTGTCTTAAGATTTGTCGAAATTCATGCTCCAACGGCCAGACCAGGCATGTCTCGTTAGGATTGCCGTTGAACACATCGCAGTCAGATCATACGATCCGGCAGATGCCGGTTGATTAAGCGCCGTACGGCAGCACTTTCTTCTTCAGACGCTTGGCAACGGTCTTATCCGTCACCAGCATCCGATCGAGCTGCTGCTTGACGCGCTGGGAGCGGCGGCGGCGGAAGTGGCTCTTCATCCCTTTGGGATGCATGAGCTTGCCGGCACCATTCACCTTGAAGCGCTTCTGTGCGCCCTTGTGTGTTTTGAGCTTTGGCATAAGAACAGCGTATCCTTATTCAGCTGATTCGGTCGATTGCTCCAGGCCACCGGACGTGGTTTTCTCGGCCCGTGGCTTGGGAGCGGCCTTGACAGGCTGCGGAGCAATAATCATGGTCATGATTCTGCCTTCGGACGTCGGCCGCACTTCAACCAACCCTATGTCACGCAAGTTCTCGGCGATTTTCTCCAGCATTTGCACGCCAATGTCCTGGTGCGCTAACTGCCGCCCACGGAAGCGCATGTTAAATTTCACCTTGTGCCCCTCGCCGAGAAACTGGCGGGCGCGGTTACTCTTTACTTCGATATCGTGAGCGTCGGTAATCGGGCTAAGTTGCATCTCTTTGATTTCGACGACCTTTTGATTCTTACGAGCTTCACGCGCTTTTTTGTTCTGCTCGTACAGAAACTTCCCGTAGTCCATTAGACGACATACGGGCGGATCGGCATTAGGTGCAACTTCCACTAGATCCAGGCCACGCTCCTCGGCCATCATCAGCGCTTCGTGCGTGTTGATGACGCCAACTTGCTCGCCTTCCTCGTCGATGAGCCGGATCTGTGGGACGCGAATGCGTCGGTTGATGCGGGCTTTTTGGTTCCTTATAGCAGTTTCTCCTGAGCCTGACGTGTGGACAAAACGAAATCCCACCGGCCAGTCCACATGGCAGGGGGACTATTGACTGCTTAATATAGCACGAAGAATGCCGATCGTCAACCAAAATGACGCTCAAAACCGCACATTTGTTGGGGAAAAAGCCACTGCTGCGGACGTGCCCGCGAAACATTTCGGCGGAGTTGTTAGCGTGCGTTTCCTCGTTCTTTTGGAGGATCTTCCCGGTTGATTCACAAACTGGCGTAATTTTTTCTGTTGTCTCGCATTGAACTTACTGAAATAGCTCACCCTTGTCCACTCGTCCCATCAAGTGCTCTTCCGGCGAGCGCTGCTCTAGAGACGCCACGGTATCTCCTTGAGAATCACCGGATGAACTGCCTACCGGACACTATCATCCAGGCATAAACTCAGCATGTAGCTGGGTTTAGCTACACTCAGGACGCAGAACCCAGCAGTCCTTGATCGCGCAGAGTGCTAGCAAATACGGCGTGCTTGGTAGGCCGCATCAGGCGGTCGACTGATTGACTTTTGACTTCGTACTCGGTACTCTTAAGCTACATTTACGTGGTGCATTTCACAAAGTTTTGAGGCCTATATGAATCAGCTAGTAGCGGCCATCGATCTGGCGCAGGATCTTCAAGCTATCGATCGCGCCGTGCTCGAAAAGTTCGAGTCCCGCTCGGCCTTGCTCAATGTCGCAAGCCGCTACCTGCTGTCATCCGGCGGTAAGCGCGTTCGAGCGGCGCTGACGCTGCTGTGCGCCAGGCTTGGCGCTCACTACGACGAGCGACGCGTCTACAATGTTGCGACGGCGATCGAGATGATCCACTCCGCCAGCCTCGTCCACGACGATCTGGTCGACGAGGCGGAGGTTCGGCGCGGCCGGGTGACCGTTCACAGCAAGTGGGGCGGCAACGTCGCGCTGATGGTCGGCGATTACCTTTTCGCGCTTGCGGCGGGACAAATGGCTGAAGCCTCTGATCCGCGCATCATTAAAAGCTTTGCCCGTGGCGTGGAGCGCATCTGTGAGGCCGAGCTGTCGCCGGTGACGGACGTCGAGCCGCTCCAGAAGGCGCTCGATCAGTACTACGCCAAGATTGGCGGCAAAACAGCGGCGCTCTTCGAGTGTGCTGCTGAGGGCGGGCTGCTGGCGACCGGCGGCACGGAGCAACAGATCGAGGCGCTGCGCCACTTCGGCTACGAGATCGGCCTGGCCTTCCAGATCGTCGACGATGTGCTGGACTTCACCGCCGACGAGCAGACGCTGGGCAAGCCGGCAGGACATGATCTCAAAGAAGGCACCATCACGCTGCCGGTGCTCTACGCCATCGATCAGGGCGCGAGCGAGATTGTGCGTGAGGCCGCGCTCACCTACCAGCCCAGCAACGAGCTGGTCGCCGCCGCCGTGGCCGAGGTCCGCCGCGTGTGCGCCACCAAGCGCGCCTTTGCCGACGCCGAGAAGCTGATTGAGAAGGCCATACGGCGGCTCGACATCTTCCCGGACTCGCCCGCCCGCGACGGGCTGATCGACCTGGCGGAGCTGGTGCTGCGCCGCAAGATGTAGCTGCTGCGATCCTGAGCTTAAACCAGCGGGACGCTCGATCGAGCGTCCCGTCGTGATTCAATCTACAGTTCTACCAGCCCAACCGAACAATTGCTACTCCTCGACCTGAACCTCAAGCCGGTCGCGCAGCCACTCGGTCAGCGTGTCGCGGTTGCACTCCGAGCGCTGCACCGCCTGAAGCTGGTTCGCGATCGACTCCGCCAGCGTCTCCGTCACGGTGACATCGTTGCTGTGCAGAAAGCGCAGTACGGCCAGCAGCGACGTTACCTCGTTGCCCTCGATGAACGGGCGATTCTTGAGCAGCTGAAAGCCGAGCACCGCCGCTTTGCTGGCCAGATCGGCGTAGACTTCCTCGCCAAACAGGATCTGCTGCGGCGCGTTGACGGCGGTGAGCAGCTTGTCCTGGCTTTTGATGCCCAGCCGCCCACCGTAGCGATCGATCGCAAAGGTGTGCAGGTCCAAAACATCGTCACGTGTTAGGTATCTCATAGCTATAACTCTCGCTACGTGCCGGGCGACGTCCGATCACAACCCCAGCATGCGTTTAAACGTCTTATCGTACTGATCTGTCACGCTCTTGGCCCATTCCCGCAGCTTGGGATCGGTTGGGCGGCGCAGCAGCACCTCGCGCTCGGTAAAGACCAGCTCAACGCTCTCGGACTCTTCAAGGCCGACGGCTTTGAGCCAGCCCTGGACTACCGCCGGCAGATTTTCTCGTTCGATGACTAATGCTTTAGGCATAGTTGTGGATCGCCCATCCAGCGCCGGGCTAGACCTCGGCCTCGGATGCGCGATGCTCCTCCGTTTCAATACGTCGCAAATGCGGGAATAAGATTACTTCGCGAATAGTTTCTTGTTGCGTGAAGATCATGACCAGCCGATCCACGCCCAGGCCCAGACCGCCGGTTGGCGGTAGTCCGGTCAGCAGCGCATTCAGATAGTCGGTGTCCATCTGCATCGCCTCGTCGTCGCCGGCGGCCTCAGCGCGGCCCTGCTCGATAAAGCGCTGCTCCTGATCCAGCGGATCGTTCAGCTCGCTAAACGCGTTGCCAAGCTCGGCGCCAAACATCAGCGGCTGGAAGCGCTCGACAAACGCCGGGTCGCCGGGCTTGCGCTTGGCCAGCGGCGAGAGCGGCTGCGGATACTCGGTGATGAAGTGCGGGCTGATCACCTTGGGCCGCACGTACTCCTTGAACAGCTCGTCGACCAGCTTGGCCCAGGTCGGCTTGCGATCGACCTGGAGCTTCTGCGCCTTGATCTCGGCGACCAGTCCTTCCAGCGTCGTCGTCGCCGCAATGTCGATGCCGGTCTGCTCCAGGATCGCGTCGCGCATGGTGATGCGCGGCCACGGCGGCGTCACATCGACGGTCTGCCCGGCGAAGGTCAGCGTCATGCCGCCCGTAATCTCCTGCGCGGCAGTGGCGATCATCTGCTCAGTCAGCTCCATCATGTCGTTGTAGTCGGCGTAGGCCTGGTAGCACTCCAGGATCGTGAACTCGGGATTGTGGAAGCGATCCACGCCCTCGTTGCGAAACGCCTTGCCGATCTCATACACGCGCTCGAAGCCGCCCACCACCAGCCGCTTGAGGTACAGCTCGGGCGCGATGCGCAGATACAGGTTTTGATGTAGCTGATTATGATGCGTCGTAAACGGACGTGCCGCCGCGCCGCCATAGATCGGCTGCAAGATCGGCGTCTCGACCTCCAGAAAGCCGCGCCCATCCAGGAAGCGGCGGAAGATCGCGATCAGCCTGGCGCGCAGCCGGAAGGTTTCACGCACATCGTCGTTGACGATCAGATCGACATAGCGCTGACGCAGCCGCATCTCGGTGTCGGTCAGGCCGGCGTGCTTCTCCGGCAACGGATTGAGCGTCTTCGACAGCATCTGCCAGCTTTGAACAAAGATGCTCGGCTCGCCGGTCTTGGTGCGGAACGCATAGCCGCGCACGCCGACGATGTCGCCCAGGTCGGTGGTCTCGGTGAAGAGCTTGTAGTTCTCCACGCCCAGGTCCTTCTTGCTCAGAAAGATCTGAATCCGCCCGTGCTCATCGGCGATATGCGCGAACGACGAGCCGCCCATCACGCGGCGAAGCATGATCCGCCCGGCCAGCGCCAGCGACTCCTTGCTCTCGACCAATGTATCAAAATCGGCCAGCACCTGGCGCGTGGTATGCGTGCGCTCGGTGCGCGGCGGAAACGGATCGACGCCTGCCGCACGCAACTGCTCCAGCTTGCCCAGCCGCGTCTGCTGTAAATCGTTTAATTCCATGCTCATCCTGCCCAGCGCTCTATAAAACAAAAAGAACAAAGGTTGTAGCGTATTGCCAGCCTTTGTTCTCCTTTGGATTCTTTGTTCCGGCGCAGCTACTTTATCTTCACAATTGTAAGTTTATACGATCCACCAGGAGTTTCAACGCTTATTTTTTGGCGCACATGTTTACCCAGCAGCGCTTTACCAACCGGCGATTCGTTGCTGATTTTACCCATGGCGGGTTTCGCTTCGGATGAGCCAACAATGGTGTAGGTTATTTCTTCACCATCCTCTTCACGCACAGTCACCGTCGAGCCAATACGGACTTCTTTTCCGCCATTGCTGTCTTCGATAATCTGTGCATTATTGAGCATGTAATTGAGCTCACGAATACGGCCTTCGTTAAATGCTTGTTCGTTTTTCGCGGCTTCGTACTCTGCATTTTCCGAAAGATCGCCCAGGTCTTTGGCCTGTTTGATCCGCTCAGCGATTTCAGGCCGTCTGATTTCTATCAGCATCTTCAATTCTTCTTGAAGCTTGGCCTGGCCCTCACGGGTAAGATACACGGGCTTGTCGGTCATTGATTATCCTCGGTGGGGAAAAATTGAAGAACTGAGAGTCGAAACCCTCAGTTAATATCTGCTGCGCTGCCCCCAGACGTGCGCACAAACGGCAGGGGTCACCTGCCGTGTTGCTATTATACAAAATCAGGGTCAGTTTGTCCACTAGCTAAGCGGTCCAGAAGCACACTAGTTCCATCGCTCAGGGCGAAGGCGGCGCATCGTCTTCGGGCGCGGCGGGTGGATTCAGGATGCTTTGGATCGTTGTCCAGAGCGGGCTTTGCATCATGCGCACCTGGTCGAAGCGGCCCAGATACGCTTCTTCGGCCAGCGAGCGATGGAGCTGCGCCAGCCGATCACGGCCCTGCGCGCTGTCGCGAAACGCCTGGTGACGCAGCAGCAGCGAGATCTCGTTGCTCGGCGAGATTCGGCGATGGTAGATCCGGTGCGGTACGCGCACATCCAGGCCCAGCATATCGCAGCGCCGGATCATTTCCTCGTCGATCTTGAGCCGGTAGTCCAGGCCCGGATACGGCTTCTGGCCGTAAATATCGCGGTAGTAGGCCGAGGGCATCCGCGCGATGTAACCCAGCATATCGTCGATACGCTCGCGATGGCGCTCATTCGGAATGCCGAGATAATCCCAGAGCACGAAGTCGGCCCCCGTCGCGGCGATCTTGCTCAGCGTGCGCGACAAATGATTGGTTGCGTCAGTTACGTAGGGCACGATCGGCAGGACCGCAAAGCCAACCGGAATGCCGGCGCGATGCAGCATCTGAGCCGCATCCAGCCGCAGCGACGGCGATGGCGCGCGGCCTTCGAGCTTCTCGCTAAGCGTGTTGTCGGCGGTCGGCAGCGAGAAAATCACCACGCACATCGCGCGCTCGTGGATCACTTCGAGCAGCCGCAGATCGTCGAGCACCTGCGGGCTTTTGGTCAGGATCACTGTCGGCTGTCCGAGCTGAGCCAGCACCTGAAGCGTCTGGCGCGTCAAACGATGCTCGCGCTCGGCCGGCTGGTAGGGCTCGCTGAGGATCAGCCCGACCACATCACCCGGATCGGTCTCTTCCAGCTCACGATCCAGACGCGCGGCCACGTCGACATAGGCGTGAACGGTCTCGCCCAGGGGCCGGATCGTGGACAGCGCGAGGTCGCAGTACTGGCAGGCAAACTCGCAGCCGCCGTAGGTGCCGAGCAGGTAGTTCGACAGGAATAGATCGTTGGCCATCGGCCGCCGGGCGCTGAGCACCGGCCCTGGCAGGCGCTCTTCAACATAGGTGGTCATAGTTGCTCCGTCCTGGCTCGGGCCAGCACCTGGAGGATCGGCTCGTGGAGCAGCGCATTGGTCGCGAGGAGATCTGGCCGCCACGGGCTGAACGCGCCGCCGCTGACATTGGTCACGCGGCCACCCGCCCGCTGGACGATCAGCGCGCCCGCCGCTCCGTCCCACGGGCTGAGATGCAGCTCCCAGTAGCCATCGCTGCGGCCGGACGCGACGTAGCACAGATCGAGCGCAGCCGAGCCCATGCAGCGCACACTCTGGCACTCCAGCATCATCGCCGTCGTCTCGGGCAGATTGGTGGGCTCGCCCGACCAGCGATCGTAGGCATAGCCGGTGGTCAGGTAGCCCTGGCGCAGATCGTCGATAGCCGAGACGCGGAGCGGCTGTTCATTGAGCAGCGCACTACCGGCGGCTGTCGCGGTGAAACACTCGTCATGCGTAGGATCGTAGACCACGCCCAGCTCAAGCTGATCGTCGACCTGGAGCGCGATCGAGACTGCGTAGAACGGCACGCCGTGCGCATAGTTGTTGGTGCCGTCGAGCGGATCGATCACCCAGACCCAGCGCGATCGCTGGTCACGGCCGCCGCCCTCTTCGGTCACGATCTGATGCTCTGGGAAGCGCTCGGCGATGCGCGAGACAATCAGCCGCTCGCTCGCCAGATCCATATCGGTGACCAGCTCGGTCCGATTTTTATAGTTTAGCTGTCGATTGCCGCGAAAGCCCGAGCGCAGCACCGCGCCCGCCTCACGCGCAACCGAGGTTATAAAATCAAGCATAATCCGTATTATTCAGCGCTAAATTGAAACAGTCAACGCATTGTACCAGCAAACGGAGATCGACCTCCACCCGCACGTCGATCGACAGCCCAGGTTAAAATTTGCCATTTTTGACTTTTTTGCGCATACTATACGGCCCGGCGTATCACGGCGCTGGTTCCAGCAGCCGGCTCGTCGCGCAGAGCGGCGCGGGAACATTCTGTGCTGTAGCTACGTCTGTAGGGTGGTTCCTTATTCTATTACGGAGGACAACATGCGCAAAATAGCGATCGGATTACTTCTGCTCACGCTTACCGCGTGCGGCGGCACGGCCAGCACCCCCGGCAATGACTCGACAGGCGGCGCTCCCGTCACCGGCGCGTCACCTTCGACCATGCCTCTGGGCTCACCTCCGGCAGGCGGCGATGCACCGGTCTCGGGCGCTCCTGGCGGCGATACCCTGATGCCGGTCGGCGACCTGGAGCAGAACGTGATGACGCTGCTTTCGACCACAACCGGCAAGCCCGCAGACACACTGAAGCTCCAGAACAAAGAAGATGCAGAATGGCCCAACGGTGCTCTCGGCTGCCCTCAGGAAGGCATGATGTACACCGAGATGATCGTTCCCGGCTACAAGCTCACCTACACTGACGGCACCACAACCTACGAGGTTCACACCGATCGCACGGGCAACAGCGCGATCTGGTGCGACAACGGCCAGCCCAAGAATCTGGGTAGCTCCTAAAACCTCGGAACGATACTTGATGGACTGGAAGCAGTTGCTTCCAGTTCTTTTATTTTGGAGGAGCTTGTATGAGCCAGCATGAGCCGGTTGTATCGAATGCCGTAGCGCAGCTTGCCGATACGTTGAGCTGCGATGCCCAGGCGGTTAACGTCGTCAGTGTGGATGAGGTGGAGTGGAGCGATAGCTCGCTGGGCTGTCCCAAGCCGGGCATGATGTATATGCAAGTGATCACGCCGGGCTACCGTGTCACGCTGGAACATGACGGCCAGCGCTACACCTTCCACACCGATCGCTCACATCGCGTGATTCGCTGCGATCGGTGATCGTACAGAACAAGGGAACAAGGGAACAAGAGAACAAAAACCGGATTTTTCACTTTGTTCCTTTGTTCTTTGTTCCTTTGTTCTTTGTTCGCCCAGAGGGCACCTGGATCTCCCTAAGATAGCTCAAAACCCACGGCGCGCAGCAGGGCCAGCGCGATGATCGAGTGGCCCGCTGTGTTGGGATGAATCTGATCGTCGGACCAATCTTCAGGTGCGGTGTAGTGCAGCGCCCGATCGAATGCGATCTGGGTGCGCACCAGCACGGCCTCGTACTCGCCGGCCAGCCGCCGCACCACCTCGCCGTACCAGTCCATCTGGCGGCGCATCAGCACGCTACGGTTGGGCTCGATCATGTAGGGCTCCATCAAAATCAGCCGTGCCCTGGTCTCGCAGCAGGTGCGCTTGAGCAGATCGTGCAGGATCGACTCGTACTCGGGCAGCGGCACACACTCATGCGGATACAGGCCAAACGCGCGCCAAACATCGTTGATGCCGATCATCAAGACCAGCCAGTCGGGCTGCTCAGCGATCACATCGCGCTCCCAGCGATCCGCGAGATGGCGCGTGGTGTCGCCGGAAACGCCGCGATTGACGAAGCTCAGTCTCAGCTCGGGATAGCGCGCGGTGATTAGGCTGCGCACCTGGTTGACGTAGCCTGAGCCGTAGGGCGTTACGTCACGACGCCCGGCATCGGTGATGCTGTCGCCGACAAAGACGATCTTCTGCTGTGATTGGAACAGCACGGAGACTCCTTTCCGCAGACTGTTGAGCTACGCGCCCAGCGCCTCCGCAAGCTTAGGCAGCGATACGTCGTAGCGATACGAGATTGAGCGGTGGTCGTCGTCGAACTCCTGGTGCTCGAACGGCACATTGGCCGCTTTGAGCCGCGCCGCAAGGATACGCGCGCCGTAGTGCAGATTATACTCGTCGCGCGTGCCGCAGTCGAAAAAGAGCAGCTTAAGCCGGCGCAGGTTATCGGCGTAGTGCTCGACTAGCTCGACCGGATCGTGCTCCAGCCAGCGCGACCAGACCTCGGGCCGCAGCTCGCCGGTGTAGAGATCGATCGGAAAGTCGATCGGTAGGCCGGCGCTCTCGGGATTGGGCGAGTAGCAGGCGGCCATCGCCAGGACGTTGAGCGCGCCAATGTCCGAGCCGCTCTTCTTGGGCCTGGCGAAAAACGCCTCTAAAAACGCCTGCGGATCGCGATTGTAGCGGGCGATGTGGTTGAGAAACTTAGGCAGATCCGGCTTATACACCATCTCGAAGTAGGTATCGCCGCTGTGCGAGGCGACCGCGCCGAAGATGTCAGGATGCTGCATGCCATGGATCAGCGCGCCATAGCCGCCGCTGCTCTTGCCCACCACGCCGCGATGCTCGGCGGCGGCCAGCGTGCGGTAGCGCTCGTCCACAAACGGCACCAGCTCGTCGACCAGATGATCGGCGTAGCGGCCGGTTGCCGAGGAGTTGATGTACTGCGAGCCGCCGTAGCGCGTGGTGCAGTCGGGCAGCGCCACGATCATCTCGCCCATGCCCTCGGCGATCAGCGCGTCGAGCTGCTGCTGGATCGTCGGCGTCCACAGGTTATCGTTGAGCAGCATCTGGCCGCGACCGGTAAACCCGGCCAGAATCCAGACCACGGGATAGCGGCGCTCAGGAGCGGAGTCGTAGCTGGGCGGCAGGTAGATCGGCAGCGTGCGCACATACGGATCGCCCAGTGGGTTATCGGCAAGCACACGGCTGGTGATCGTGTCGAAAACAATCCGGCTGGTCATGACTTCACCTCACTTAAAAGCAGGCCCGATTGTAGCAGAAAGCACGCAGCAGGAGCGCAGAGCTAGCCAGGCGCGGCTGTATCACAGCTTGCGTATTTGGCTCTGTGGATTGACGACATAACGAACGAATGGTACACTGCATACCAATCAAATAAAACCTCATCCAGAGGGGCAGAGGGACCGGCCCGAGGAAGCCCCGGCAACCCGGAACAGTTTTTGTTCGGTGGGTGCCAATTCCGGCAGACAGCAGTCTGGTAGATGAGGAGGTGCTGGATGCCTCTCTGCCATGAGAGGTTTTTTTGTGCATATGGATACCATCAGCCGAATATTTAGGGAGCCGGAAGCCACGCCGGTCATCACCAGCCAGGGCGTCGTTCGCGACGGCAGGCCGATCTTGTTTGCCGACCGCGTGATCGAAGACGGCTCCTGGATCTTGCTTGACGCCGACACGATCGCGGCCGAAGACGAAATAACCGCAACGCTTGACGAGCTGCTGCGTCACGATCCGGCGGTTCAGGAGCTTGCCGATCTGCCGCTGGGCTGGCAGGCTCGACGCCGATCGAGCGACGAGCCGTGGGTCAGATATCCACGCTGCTGTTAGAAGCAGCTTAATCAATCATCTAGCCGCTGGGCACGACATCAACACGAGGCATACGAGTGACACATACACGAATCTCTCCTTATCTTGAAGCGCTCCGCGAGCGAGTGCTTGTGTACGACGGTGCCATGGGCACCAGCCTGGATCTGTACCCGCTGACGGCCGAGGATTTCGGCGGCGAGCAGTACAACGGTGCGCGCGATTACCTGGCCTGGACACGGCCCGACGTCATCCGCGAGATTCATGTCTCGTTCATGGAGGCCGGCGCGGATGTCCTGGAGACCAACACGTTCCAGTCGACGCGGATGCGGCTCGAAGAGTGGGGCCTGGCAGATCAAACCCATGAGCTGAACGTCAACGCTGCCAGGCTGGCGCGCTCGGTCGCCGATGAGTACCAGGCCAAGGACGGCCGTCCGCGCTTCGTCGCGGGCTCGATGGGTCCGACCGGCAAGCTGCCCTCCTCGGACGATCCCGCGCTGTCGGATGTGACTTTTGAGCAGCTTTCGGATACGTTCCGTGAGCAGGCGGTCGCGCTGATCGAGGGCGGCGTGCATGTGCTGCTGGTCGAGACCAGCGTGGATATTCTGGAGGTCAAAGCGGCGCTGGACGGTATTCGCCGTGCCAAGCAGGAGCTGGGCCGCGACGACGTGGCCGTGCAGGCGCAGGTCTTTCTTGACGTCTCGGGACGCATGCTGCTCGGCACCGATATTCCGGCCATGATCGCGACGCTTGAGGCGATGCCGGTCGATGTGATCGGGCTGAACTGCTCGACCGGACCCGAGCATATGCGCGACGCGATCCGCCACCTGTGCCAGTACTCGCGGCTGCCGATCTCGTGCATTCCCAACGCCGGCCTGCCGATCGAAGTCAACGGTGAGACGGTCTTTCCGATGGAGCCGGAGCCGTTCGCCCGCATTCTGGGCGAGTTCGCCCGCGACTATGGCGTGGCGGTTGTCGGCGGCTGCTGCGGCACGCGGCCAACCCATATTGCCAAATTGCGCGAGGTGATCGGCCAGGATACGCAGCCCAAGCAGCGCGAGATCGAGTACATGCCGAGCGTATCGTCGGGCATTCGCGCGATGGCGCTGATCCAGGAGCCGGCGCCGCTGATGGTCGGCGAGCGCGTCAACACGCTGGGATCGCGCAAGGTCAAGCGGCTGCTGCTCAACGACGACTACGACAGCGTGATGGAAGTTGCCCGCGATCAGATGGACTCTGGATCGCATGTGCTGGACGTGTGCGTGGCGATGACCGAGCGCGCCGACGAGAAAGAGCAGATGGTCAAGCTGCTCAAAAAGCTGACCATGAACATCGAGCTGCCGCTGATGATCGACACGACCGAGGCCGATGTGCTTGAGGCGGCACTAGCGATGTATCCCGGCCGCGCGATCGTCAACTCGGTCTCGCTGGAAGGCGGTCGCGGCGATAAGATCGATCGCGTGATGCCGCTGGTGGCTCGCTACGGCGCGGCGACGGTGGCGATGACGATCGACGAAGAAGGTATGGCGCATACCGCCGACAAAAAGCTGGAGGTCGCCAAACGGATCGCGCAGATCGCCAACGACGAGTTCGGCGTGCCCAACGAGGCGCTGATCTTCGACGTGCTGACCTTCCCGATCACCACGGGCCAGGACGAGCTGAAGCGTGCGGCGATCGAAACGCTCGACGGCATTCGGCTGGTCAAGCAGCAGATCCCGGGCTGCTTCACGACGCTGGGCGTGTCGAATCTAAGCTTCGGCGTCAAGCCGCACGCTCGCGGCGCGCTCAACTCGGTCTTTTTGTATCACGCGGTACAGGTCGGCCTGGACACGGCGATCATCAATCCGGCGCATGTCACGCCCTACGCCGATATTTCTGCCGAGCAGCGCGAGCTTTGCGAAGATCTGATCTTTTGTCGCCGCGAGGATGCGCTGGCGCGCTTCATTCAGTTCTACGAGAACACCGCGGCCGAGGAGAAAGAAGAGCGCGCCGATCCGACCGAGGGCATGACGGTTGATCAGCGCATCCACTGGAAGATCGTACATCGCAAGAAAGAAGCGATCGACGGCGATATCGACATTGCGCTCAAGAACCGTGTAGACGAGGGCAAGCCGCGCGGCGAAGCGGCGGTGGCGATCCTGAACCAGGTGCTGCTGCCGGCGATGAAAGAGGTCGGCGATAAGTTCGGTGCCGGCGAGCTGATTCTGCCGTTTGTGCTTCAGTCGGCCGAGGTGATGAAGAAATCCGTCGCGCATCTTGAGCAATATCTCGATAAGCAGGAGGGCGCGACCAAGGGCCGCGTCGTGCTGGCCACGGTCTACGGCGATGTTCACGACATCGGCAAGAATCTGGTCAACACGATCCTGGCGAACAACGGCTACACCGTCTACGATCTCGGCAAGCAGGTGCCGCTCAACACGATCATCGAGAAGGCGATCGAGGTCAACGCCGACGCGATCGGCCTGAGCGCGCTGCTGGTCAGCACGTCCAAGCAGATGCCGCTGTGCGTGCAGGAGCTGCACCGGCGCGGGCTGAGCTTCCCGGTCATCGTCGGCGGCGCGGCGATCAATCGCCAGTATGGCCAGCGCATTCTGTTTGTCGGCGAGGAAGAGCCGTACGAGTCGGGCGTGTTCTACTGCAAAGATGCCTTCGAGGGCCTGGAAACCGTCGATCAATTGGTCGATCCCAGCCGGCGCGACACGTTTGTGCATCAAACAATCACACAGGCGCTACAGGCCCTGCGCGAGCCCGAGCGTGGCCGCACCGTACTGGAAAAGCTCGGCAAAGAAAAGAACGTCGAGCGCATCCGCTCCAAGGTCCGCGACGATATCGATGTGCCGACGCCGCCGTTCTGGGGCGCAAAGACCACGACGCGCATTCGCCTCGACGATGTGTGG
>DASWTW010000458.1:0-5782 GCA_036401895.1 Herpetosiphonaceae bacterium
GATCGCGTCACGCTGCGCATTCAGGCCAGCGCCAAAGGCGGCGGCGGCGGCGCGGCAAACGATCCGCTGGTGCGGCGCGAGTTCCCCGACACGGCCTACTGGAATCCTTCGGTCGTCACCGGCGACGACGGTACGGCCAAAGTTTCGCTGCGTCTGCCCGACACGCTGACAACCTGGACCATGACCGCCCGTGGCCTGACCGGCGATACCCGCGTTGGTCAGACGACGACGGATCTGATCGCTACCCGGCCGCTGCTGGTGCGACCATCGCTGCCGCGCTTCCTGACTGTCGGCGACCAGCCCACACTTCAGGCCGTGATCCACAACACCACCTCGGCGGCGATCGAGGCTAAGGTGATGCTCGATCCAGGCGAGATCGCGCTGACCGCGCCCAACCAGCAGACCGTGAGCGTGCCCGCCGGTGGTCAGACCGTTGTGCGCTGGACGGCTGAGGTGCCCGAGGCAGGCGAGACCACGCTGCGCTTCACGGTGCAGGGCGGTGGACTGGAAGATGTGATCGAGCAGAAGCTGCCGATCCAGCGCTTTGTCACGCCCGAGGTCGTCGCCAGCGCGGGCCAGGTCCAGGGTACGATCGTCGAAACGCTGCAAGCACCCGACGACAAGCAGGGCGAGGTCCGGCTTGAGATGGTGCCGACGCTGGCAGCCGGGATCGAGAGCGGCCTGGAATACCTGGAGCAGTATCCGTACGGCTGCACCGAGCAGACCGTGAGCCGCTTCCTGCCCAACGCCGTCACCTACCGGCTCTACAAGCAGATGGGCATCGACAACCAGGCGCTGAAAACCTCACTTGAGCAGAATCTGACCGTGGGCGTGCAGCGGCTGGCCAGCTTGCAGCAGCTTAACGGCGGCTGGAGCTGGTGGAACGATTCCGAAACCGATCCGTATCTAACGGCCTATGTGGTGCAGGGCCTGCTCGAAGCGCGCAAGGCCGGCCACGGCGTCGATCAGCAGATGTTCGATCGCGGCCTGGCCTACCTTGAGAACGTGCTCGACAGCGGCATGCTTAACGATCCGGCCCGGCCCTGGCTCAAAGAAGCGCGCCCCTACGTGCTCTACGTGCTGGCCGAGGCGGGCAAGGCCGATCGCGGCCGAACGATCGCGCTGTATGATGAGCGAACCAGCCTGGCGATCTACGAACGCTCCTATCTGCTGATGACGCTGCAAACGCTCGGCAACGAGGACGAGCGTGTGCGCACGCTGATCGGCGAGCTGATGAGCAGCGCCGTGCTCGGCCCGACACATGGCCACTGGGAAGAGCGCGAGGCTCACTTCTGGACGATGAACACCGACACGCGCACCACGGCGCTGGCACTGCAAGCCCTGGTACGCAGCGATCCCGACAACTTCCTGGTGCCCAACGCCGTGCGCTACCTGATGAGCGTCCGCGAAGACGGCCACTGGCGCACCACGCAGGAAACCGCTATCGCGCTGATGGCGCTGGCCGAGTACACGGCGCAGACCGGCGAGCTTAGCGCCAGCTACAGCTACAGCGCCGCGCTGGACGGCAACGTGCTGAGCAGCGGCAAGATCGATCAGAGCAACCTGACCGATCCGATCAACGTCGTGATCGCGCTGGCCGATCTCAAAGCCGGCGGCACAAGCCAGCTCAGCCTGGAGCGCCAAGGCGACCAGGGACGGCTCTACTACACGCTGCGCATGCGCTACTACGAGGAGGCCTCTGCCGTGCAGCCGCTGGATCAAGGGCTGGCCGTTCAGCGCGAGTACAGCGCCGTCGACAGCACGACGCTTACCGCAACTGGCGAGCTGATCCAGCAGGCCAGGATCGGCGATGTCGTCCAGGTGCGGCTGACGCTGACGGTGCCCGAGAACGTACGCTACCTGGCGGTCGAGGATATGCTACCGGCCGGCCTTGAGGCGCTGGATACCAGCCTCAAGACGGTCAGCGACTTTGCGCCAGGTCCAGAGCTGGACAACGCCGCGACGGAGTATCCCGACTGGTGGTATTTCAGCCAGACCGAGATCCGCCACGATCGCGTCGCGCTCTTCGCCACGGATCTGCCCAAAGGCACCTACCACTACACCTACCTGGCGCGCGCGACGACGATCGGCAGCTTCCAGACGCTGCCGGCGACGGCCTACCAGATGTATGCGCCCGAGGTCTTTGGCCGCAGCGCCGGCGCTGAGTTCGTGGTGACAGCGCCATAGTTGGAGGAGAACACGGACACACAAAGCCAGGCCGGGAATTTCCCGGCCTGGCTGCTTTCCGTCGCTATGTTGTCGTGAGCTACCTGACCGGCACTGCGGTCGGCTGGGCCGTCTGCGTCGGCAGGTAGACCTCGTAGGTCACGCCGCCAACCGCCTCGTCGATGCCCTCCGAGAACTGCACAGCCTCGATCAAGTAGGGCTTGCCGGAGGTCGAAACCTCGTTCGACTCGATGCCGATCTGGACCGGGAAGGCTTGATCCGGCTCAAGGTTCAGGCCCTCAAAGGCCGCACCGTTCGGATCGGTCACCATGAACTGTGTCTCACCTACGCGCTGGAAGCCTCGGCCCTTGCCGCCGGCCTGGAGCCAGCGCTGCGTCAGCTCGGTGCCGAGATCGACCGTGACCTTGCCGTGGCGCAGGAAGGGATCTTGCAGCTGCTCACGCGGCTCGCGGAAGACCAGCGTCGTCGGGCGCAGCTCCTTGAGCGGGTTGCGAACTTCGAAGCGAATCCAGTCGCGCCAGTTGAGCTTCAGGTTGACGATGTTCATGTTGCGCCACGCGATGTTGTTGTTGTAGCGCGTGTTGTAGTTGACATCCGAAGTCTCACCGTAGGTCATGGGCTCCAGCGCCGACTCCCAGCGAACCAGGACGCAGTAGTGGCCGGTTGAGGGCGGATTCCACGGAACCCTGACATCCATGATGGCGTTGGGAGCAATGCTCGGCACCGAGACAGCGCCGATCTGCGTCCAGTTGGTCGGCCAGGCCAGGCCGCTCGACGCGTTGGCGATATAGAAGCGCACGACGCCGCTGCCCGCGATATGGCCACGGTTGCGCAGGCGGGTCCACATGTAGTTGGTCTGACCGAACTCAGGATTCTGGTGCGAGCCGGCCGTGTTGTTGATGCGGTTCCAGATGTCTGGACTTTCCCACATGTTCATCGCGGCGGTCGCCGGATCGGGCTCGCGGCCCTGGTCGACGCTCTTGTCCTTGACCCACACGTCGGGCTTGAAGCAGTAGAGCAGCTTGTTCGGCGTACCGGCCGGGTTACCCGTGATCACACCGTTGGTCGCGTTGTTGGTCAGCCAGGCGGTGACTGCCGCCGGCGGCACGTTGCCGTTGTGCTGGATAAAGGTGGCCGCACACCCTGCGACATGCGGCGAGGCCATCGAGGTGCCGTCGATCGTGTTGGTGCCGTTCGCCAGCCAGGCCGACTTGATGTCCTCACCCGGCGCATAGCTGTCAACGCATGTGCCCCAGTTGGAGAAGATCGCCTTGGCATCGGTCTTGGTCGAGGCCGCGACCGTGTACGCCAGCGGCGTGCTGGCCGGCGAGAAAGTACAGGCATCGGCGTTGCTGTTGCCCGCCGCAACCGCCGTGAAGATGCCCGAGTTGATCAGGTTGGTCGTCGCGGTGTTAACTGCGGCGCTGACGCCACCACCCAGCGACATGTTGACCACGGCCGGACGGATAGCGTTGAGGCGCACCCAATCGATGCCCTCGATCACGTCGGCCCAGGTGCCGGAGCCGGCACAATTCAGCACGCGCACGCCGTACAGCTTCACAGCCTTGGCCACGCCGTAGGTCGTACCGCCGATCGTGCCCGCAACGTGCGTGCCGTGGCCGTTGCAGTCGGTCGCCGGAAGCGCGCCGTCAACCGCGTCGTAGGCCTCGAATGCTCGGACGCCAAAGTCGGGGTGCGTCGCCAGGATGCCCGTATCGATGATATAGGCATTCACGCCGGCGCCGGTCAGGTAGTAAGTGTAGCTGCCCGAGAGCGGCAGGTTGCGCTGATCGATGCGGTCCAGGCCCCACGGATCGCCGTTGGCATCCATGAGCTGCGTCACATCGGCCTTCACGACCTGATCCTGCTCCACATAGTCCACGTTCGGATTGCTGCGGATTGCCTTGAGCTGGCCCGCGTTCAGCGTCGCCGAAAAGCCGTTGAGCGCTGCCGAATAGGTATGCTTGGGTGTTACACCAACCGCTTGCGCGACCGAGCCCGCATTGGCGCTCGGCCCGTCTTTCATCACGACGATGTATTGGTTCGGAATGCCGTTGTTCTTGGCTAGCTTCAGCGAGGCCAGCTTAGCGGTGCTGGGCTGCGCAAAGCTTGAGGGCACAAGCAGCACATTGAAGATGAAGAGGAGAACCGCACTCAGCCGAACGAAACGATTCATCAAGAGCCTCCAAAAGATGATCGATACCGAAGAAGGAGCAGATCGGGTCTGTGCCATGACAGCGTAGGTCACGCACAGCACCGCTACGAAATAGCGCAGATTGGGCATCTAAGCCGTTTGGGAGCCGCTGCTGGGGGCGTGCAGCGTGAAGACTTATTCGACCCGGCGCGTGGACGGATAGCGCGATGGGGATTCCAAGCTCAGCCGTACTGGATCTTGGATCGCGCTGCCTCTGGTGTAGATGAGCCTCCTTTCATGAACGGTCAAACCGCATGTACTTGCATCGTGGCATGAGGTAAATTCTTGTATAGGACTCATGCTTCGATCGGGTTCTACTCCTAAGACGTATTAACCTATTTCAACCTTTCCTACTTCCGTAAAAATCTGTAAATTCGATCCAATCGTGCCAAGTCATCGATCTGCATAAACTTGCCGCCAGCGCAGCCGAGCACAAAAAACAGGCTAGAAGCGTGCTTCTAGCCTGCGCCAAATGTGCGATCATGCGCTGAGCGCTACTTGCTGCGCATCGTCACCTCGTAGGTCACACCGCCGATCGGCTCGGAGCGGCCTTCCTCGTACTGAAGCGCCTGGATCAGGTACGGTCGCTGGGTGTCGGTGGGCGTGATGGCGCCCAGGGTCATATCCACCGAGAAAGCTTTATCCGGCTCCAGCACAAGGCCGTCGAACCACGCGCCGTTGGGATCGGTCACGCGGAACTGGGTTTCGCCGACGCGCTGGAAGCCGCCGCCCCGCCCGCCGGCCTGAAGCCAGCGCTGCGTCAGCTCGGCGCCGAGATCCAGAGTGATGTTGCCATGACGCAAGAAAGGATCTTGCAGCTGCTCCCGTGGCTCGCGAATCATCAGCCGCTGCGGCATGGTTGTGCGGAACAGACTGCGGACCACAAAGCGCACACGCTGCTGCTCGTTGGCAAGCAGATCGACGACGTTCATGTTGCGCCACGCGATGTTGTTGTTGTAGCGCGTGTTGTAGTTGACATCGACCGTCTCGGTGTAGCTCATCGGGTCCTGGCTCACGTTCGGATCGGCATCCGAGACCCAGCGCACCAGAATACAATAGTGACCAGAGCCCGCCGGCTCCCACGGCATCATCGCGGTCACCACAGCGCCGGGAGCAACCGTGGTTAAGACCGAGCCGATCTCAACCCAGTCTACAGGCCAGGCTAGGCTGACCGACGCGTTGGCGACATAGAAAGACAGCCTGCCGGTGTCCGCAATATGGCCACGGTTGCGCAGATTCGCATACAGGTAGTTGGTCTGGCCGAACTCAGGGTTCTGGTGCGGTCCGCTCGTGGCGCTGGTGCGATTCCAGATGTCCGGGCTTTCCCACATGTTCATCGCAGCAGTCGCCGGATCGGGCTCGCGGCCCTGGTCGACGCTCTTGTCCTTGACCCACACGTCG
>DASWTW010000459.1:0-7497 GCA_036401895.1 Herpetosiphonaceae bacterium
AATATGGTGTGTCTCGATCAGCTGGCGCGCCTTGTCGGTGATTTTGCCCGCAAAGGCTGTGAGCGCCGCGATCGACGGCTGGCCGTTACCGTTGTGCGCGGGCGCATTGAAATGGTTGCGCGCCTCGGCAACCATGCTCTCGCTGGCGACGACAAAGCCGATCGGCACGTTGAAGGGCACCTCGCTGCCTTCTTCGCCGCCGCAGACCAGCCAGCCGTCCTCGGGCGCCTCGATCGAAAAGACTACCTTTGAGGTTTCGACCTCACAGATCGCCTGGTGCTTCTGCACGCTCGCGCCGTCGCCGACCAGCCAGCGCACCAGCAGGGCCGTGTCGCTATTGACATCTTTTTGTGGTATCACCAGCGGGATCATATGGATACAACCTTTGCTCCACGCACCGCGCGGATCACTGCCAGCATCAGATCTTCTTTCTGCGGCAATACCATATCTTCCAGCGGCCGCGTGCAGGGAATGATTCCGTCCTTGGCCGCCACCCGCACGACTGGCCCGCGCAGCTGCGGCCAGTAGCGCTCCTGGACCTGCGCCGTGACCTCAGCGCCCCAGCCGCCGGTCAGCGGCCCTTCTTCGACCACCAGCAGCCGCCCGGATCGCTCCAGGGCTTCCGCAAAACCGTCGTGAGGCAGCGGCTTGATGCAGCACGGAATCAGCAGCTCACAGCTGATCTCGTGCTCCAGCAGCAGCTGCTCGGCGGCCTGCATCGCGATTCCGGCCATGCCGCCGTAGCAGAGGATCGTCGCGTCGCTATACTCAAAGTCGGTCAGCGAAAGATACAGCGTATCGAGCGGGGCTTCACCTAGATGTCGGCAACTGAACAGTCCGGCGCGACCAGCCTGGGGCGGGGCATGGAACTCGCCGTACATTACCTTGTTCTCGACAAAAAGGATCGGCCCCGCTCCATGGCGCGTGGCATGGATCAGCGCCTCTCCAAGCTCATGTAGGTGGCTAGGAGCCAGTATCGTCAGATCGCTAACCGATAAGAAAAGCCGTTCCATCGTCTGGCTATGCGTCGGGCCATAGCCGCGTCGGCCGCCCATGGGTGTACGAATCACCACCGGGCAGCGCACCTGATCGTCGTACATCTGGCGGAACTTCGAGGCGTAGTTGATGATCTGATCCGCGCACAGCGTGATGAAATCGCCGAACATGATCTCGACGATCGGCCGCATGCCGCGCAGCGCCATGCCGTTGGCAAGGCCCACGATCGCGGCCTCGCTGATCGGCGTCGTCAGCACGCGCTCCGGCCAGCGGGTGCTCAGGCCGGCCGAGACTTTGAACGCGCCGCCGTAGGGATCGATAATATCCTCACCTAGCAGATAAACGTCCGGGCAGTCTTCAAACAGCCGGTGCAGCGCTCGATTCAGCACATGGACACAACGTTCGCTTCGCTGGATCATGCTTGCTTCCTACCACGTGATGGCGCGCGCGCCCGAAAACGCCGCCGCCTGGGCTCTGCTCACCGCCTCGGCAATCCTTAAGTGCGCCTGCTCCTCGATCCGCAGCCGCGCATCGATGTCGATCTGATTCGCCAGCCGCCGCAGCGGATCGCGCGCCCGCCACGCTTCAATCTCGTCGACGTCGCGGAAGTCGTCGCTTTTGCTGTGCGGGCAGAAGCGGTAGGTGTCGAGCACCAGGCAGAATGGCTTGCCCTGCCGCTCGATCGTGTCCCAGGCATCGCCCGCCACGGCGTAGACTTCTTCGACCGAGTCCGGGCAGCAGTGTACGGTTTCGATGTCGAACGCCTGCGGTCGTGCCGCGATCTGGCCGCTGAGCTGAAGCCGCTGCGGCGTGCTCTGGGCGTAGAAGTTGTTCTCGATCACAAACAGGATCGGGATCGACCACAGCGCCGCCAGGTTGAAGGTCTCGTAGATCGTGCCTTCGCCCAGCGAGCCATCGCCGAAGAAGACCGCCACTTTCGCGCCTGAGCCTTTGTACTTTTCGGCCAGCGCAATGCCGGTCGCGCAGGGCACGATGCCGCCGAGCACGCCGTTGGTGTAAAAGTTCCCGGCAAAGATATGCTGGCTGCCGCCTTTACCGCCGCAGATGCCGATCTCGCGGCCCATGATCTCGGCCAGCAGCCCTTCGACGTCGTCGCTGTAGGCCAGGTAGTGACCGTGGCAGCGGTGATTGCTAAAAACGATGTCTTCCCGACTCATGTGGCTCAGCACGCCGACCGCGTTGGCCTCCTGCCCGATGTAGGCGTGCGTCGTGCCGAAGAGCTTACCCTCGGAGAAAAGATCGAGCACGCGCTCCTCGAAGGCGCGAATCAGAAACATCTGGCGGTAGAACTGCTCCAGCCGCGTTGTCGCCAGCTCGATTGTCGCTAATGCTGTCATATGTCACCGCCTGATCTATCCGGCATGGCCGAACACATCGTGCACACTAGTAGCTGTGAGCCAGATTTTTTTGTGCCATGAGGCTGCGTCCGTCCATGTCCCTGGGCGTCGGAACTTCCAGCAGATCCAGCAGCGTCGGCGCGACATCCGTGATATGCGGCCGCTGCTCGACGCCGCGCAGGCCCTGGATGTAGAGCAGCGCGTCCGGCGTGGTGTGCATCCCGACCAGCGAGTTGCCTTTGAACGTCAGCTGCGGCTTGCCGAATGGGCCTTTGGGATCGTAGCCGTCGCGCATGGCCAGCACCAGATCCGCGCCGGTCTCGGCGTACGGACCCTGGTACAGCTCCTCGCGAGTGTAGACGCGCTCGACCATCGGCTCGCCGGTCGCGGGATCGACCATGCCCAGCGCGGCCTCGGCGATCTCGCGGCGCATCCGCTCGTACTCAGCGCCCAGCTCGATCCGGCCCTGCGGCTCACGGCCGCGCACGTTGAGAAAGATGCGGCCCGGATCGAGGCTGTAGGCCACGCTCGACGCCGCCATATCGGCCAGGCTCTTGGGCTGCTCGACCGCGTAATCGAGGTAACCCGCGTCGTGGAGCCAGGTATTGACATACACTTCTTGCTTGATCGTGCAGAAGCCGTGGTCGGAAAGAATCACCAGCTTGGTATCCTCATCCAGCCAGCTGCGGACCTCGCCCAGCACCGCGTCGACACGCTTGTAGAAATCCAGAAACGCCGGCGCGTACTTGGCGTGGCCCTGCTCCATCTCCTGCCAGAAAAAGTGATGCAGCCGGTCGGTCTCCATGATATGCACCATGAAGAAGTCCCAGGGCTCCTGCTGCCAGAAATGGCGCATCGTCGCGATTCGCCGCTCGAAAACCTCGTCAAGATGCGGCAAGAAGCTGTCTTTGTCGGCTCGCGCACGCAGCGGATCGGCGTCGACGCAGTAGTTCAAGCGCTTGAGCGCCTGCGCGATTTCGGCGTTGGGCGCGGCCTTCTCGACGCTCGGGCTCAGGAAGCAGCCGACGACGATCCCGTTGACCTGCCGCGATGGATACGTCACCGGTACGTTCATCGCGAAGACGCGCTTGCCCGCCGCGCTCAGAAGCTCCCACAGCGCCGGGCTGCGCATCGTGCGCGAGGTTGGAATAAAGGTCTTGAGCGTGCCCGGCTGCCGATCCACGAAGCCGTAGATGTTATGTTTACCCGGGTTCTGGCCGGTCATGAACGAGGCCCAGGCCACCGAGGAAACGTTAGGCAGCGTGGTGTCCATCTGCGCCAGCATACCTTCGCCCGCGATGGCGCGAAAGTTCGGCAGCTCGCCCGCCCGAAACAATTGCTGAATATAGGTATAGGGCACGCCGTCGAGCCCAATCGCGACGAGTCGCTTTTTGCGCTGTTTGCCGCCTCGGAATAAATCGCGCAGTGGCATCGCTTCCTCCGAACCAAGAACCGAAAGAACAAGAGAACCAATGAACAAAAGAACAAAAAGAGATAATCAAATTTCTTTGTTTCCTTGTTCCTTTGTTCCTTTGTTTGCCCGCAGGGGAGGCTGAGGGCCTATCACAGATACCCCAGATCGCGCAGCCGTGCAGTGACCTCTTCTTCTTCGTCCTCGGTGTAGACCAGCGCGTCGTCGCCGACCGGCATCAGCATCTGCCGCTCAAGGTAGCCCAGCTGCTCCAGCTTGGCGATCACCTTGGCCGCGCTCTGCTCCGGGGTTTCGCGGCCGTCGCTGTAGCAGACGACCTCGGGATGGCGCGGTGCTTCATAGGGATCGGAGACGCCCGTGAAGTTGCCGATCTCGCCGTTGAGCGCTTTGCGATACAGCCCTTTGACATCGCGCTCGGCCAGCGTTTCGACCGCGCAGTCCATGTAGACCTCGACAAAACGTCCGATCTGCTCACGCACCTCTTCGCGAACCGCGCGGTAGGGCGAGATCGCGGCGGCGATCGCGACCACGTCGTTGCGCGTCAGCACCTCGCAGACCCAGCCGATCCGGCGAATATTGGTGTCGCGATCTTCCTTGGAAAAGCCCAGCCCTTTGCTGAGATGCGTGCGCACCACGTCGCCGTCCAGAACTTCAACCTTGAGCCCGCGATCGCGCAGTTCCTGGCTGAGGATCGCGGAGATGGTGGACTTGCCCGAGCCTGAAAGGCCGGTAAACCAGATCGTGAATCCTGTCGTCATACTGCTACCTTTGTTTGCAAATCGATCAGCTTGCCACGAATGCCGTCCGGCGCCGCCTGGTCGAGCAGCGAGAGCACTGTCGGCGCGATGTCGTAGATCTTCAACCCCTCAAGCTCACGACCGCCCGCTGGATCGCGCGGGTCGTGGAGAATAAAGATGCCGTGCTGCGCGTGGTTGGCGTCGTCGGGGCCGGTGTCATTCTCAAAGGTCCACACCGACTCGTTGCCGATGCTGCCGACCGAGCGCCAGCTCAGGTTGCCGAAGTAGATGATCAGATCCGGCGGAATATTGTTGAGCCGCGTGTACACATCCTCCGGCTTGAAGGCCACGGTTCCGATCTCGCGGCCGTCAGGATCGGTGATCGCCGCCAGCTTTTCGATCAGCAGCGCCCGCTCACGCTCGTAATCCTGCGGCGGGATGATGCCGTTGGGCTCGCGGCCCGCGACATTCATGAACAGCCGGCCGTAGTAGCCGCCCGCGCCCCAGGCCTTGGTGCGCGACCAGTCGATCTCGCACTTTTCGATCGGCACGACCTGACTCGGCTGCTCTTTGAGCACCAGGTAGCCCTCACGGATCAGCCAGTCGTTGATGCACAGCCCGCCGACCATCGCCTTGCCGCCGTGGTCGGAGACGACCAGCACGATCGTGTCGTCGTCGATGTGCTCCAGCAGCCTGGCGATCTGCCCGTCGATAAACACGTAATAATCGTGGATCGCCTGCTGAAACCGATTGCCCGGCACGTGCTTGGGATGCGCGGGGTCCATGTATTTCCAGAAGGCGTGATGGATGCGATCGACGCCCATATCAACCATCATGAAATAGTCGTACTGCTGGCGCTGAAGCAAATTCCGGCAGACCGTGAAGTGCTGCTCGGCCATGCGGTAGATGTCGGCGAGAATCTGATCTTTGTTCTCCGAGCGGAAGTTAGGCACGTCCACCAGAAACTCATCGCCGCCGATCCAGCCCGCGATCTCCTGCTTCAGCGCGGCCGGATAGGTGTACTGGCTCTTGGCGCTCGGCGTCAGAAAGCAGCTGACCATCTCGCCGTTGACCGGCTGCACCGGGTAGGTCTGCGGCACGCCGATCACTCCCACGCGCTTACCGGCATCGCTGAGCAGATTCCACACGCGCGGATAGGTGACGGCCTTGGCATTGGCGATCGTCATGCGCTCGTAGGAATAGTCGGCGCGGTTGCGAAAGCCGTAGAAGCCGAGCTGTCCCGGATCGCGACCGGTCATCATGCACGACCATGCGGGCACCGTGATCGCCGGGATCGTGCTTTCCAGCCGGCCGTACGCGCCGCGCTCGATCAAGCTGTTGAGCGTCGGCAGATCGGAGCGCCAGGCGTCGAAGACCAGCTCCGGCGCGGCACAGTCCAGCCCGATCACCAGCATGCGGCGCGGTTGCTCGTCGCCGGTTCTGGCCGCATCCATACGCGACTCCTTTCCTGTGGGTAGTTCCGCTTCGATCGGCGGCTCAGGCGTAGCAACGCCATGTTCCGCGCTGCGCCGCTCCTGCTGGTAGGCTTCGATCAAGATCTGCGCGACCTCGGGTCGGCTATACTCGGGCGGCGGCAGCTGGCCCTGCGCCAGCATCTCGCGCACTCGCGTGCCGCTCAGGATCAGATGATCCTCGGCAGCGTGCGGGCAGGTTTTGTAGGAGGCCATCGCGTTGCACTTGCGGCAGTAGAAGGTATGCTCGAAGAAGAGCGGCGTGATGCCCAGCTCATGCGGCGCGAACTCGTCGAAAATCAGCTGCGCGTCGTAGGTGCCGTAGTAGTTGCCCACACCGGCGTGATCGCGGCCGACGATGAAATGCGTGCAGCCGTAGTTCTTGCGCGCCAGCGCATGGAAGATCGCCTCGCGCGGCCCGGCGTAGCGCATCGCCGCCGGATACACGCCGAGGATCGTGCGATCCGGCGGGTAATAGTCGCGTAGCAGGCTCTGGTACGAGCGCATACGAATGTCGGCGGGGATGTCGTCGGCCTTGGTCTCGCCGACCAGCGGATGCAGGAACAGGCCATCCACGATCTCCAGCGCGGCCTTCTGAATATACTCGTGGGCGCGGTGGATCGGGTTGCGCGTTTGAAATCCAACGATGCGCCGCCAGCCGTGGGTCGCAAACATACGGCGTGTCTCAGCAGGCGTGTGCCGAAACTCCGCAAAAGCCGGCCGCGTCGCCGAGCTGATCACCCAGATCTCGCCGCCAAGATACACGTCGCCGGAGGCGTAGAGCCGCGCCACGCCAGGATGCGCCGCAGCGGTCGTGCCAAACACCAGCTCCGCCTCACGCTCTTTATTGGCTACATATTTCTCAGCCAGCTCCAGCAGGCCGACCAGCTGGCCCTCTCGATCGTAGAGCGCGACCTCCTGACCAAGATCCAGGGCGGCGGCTTGCTCCCGCGTCACCGTCAGCGTGACCGGAATCGTCCAGGGCAGGCCGCTGCGCAGGTACATTTCTTCGACAACGCTCAGATAATCGGCCTCACCCATGAAGCCGGTCAAAGGACTGAACGCTCCGTTGCCGATCAGCTCCAGATCTGAGAGATTGACGGGATTCAGCGTGAGCCGGGGCAAATGGGCCGCACGCTCGATCGCAGCTTCACGAAGCATCCCCCGCAGACTACGATCGATCAGAGTTCCGCCATGAGGTGGAATAGCGCGAATAGGTTTTGTCACCAGGTATTCCTTCCCCCAAACTCCAAGACAAGCGACGAGTACTAATTACCTGTTGATTTCCGGCCGAGCACATATTCATATCTGCACACATAACTTTTTTGGCGTACAAAAATCCACCCGAAGCTTTCGCTCGGCTCGTAGATTGGCTGATCTGTCTTCAAATCAGGAGAATGCGGCTAGCTGTGGAGGAATATCACATCACAGCCTATGGCGTAGCCCAGCTTCTATGCATAGGCTACATTCCAGTGCAATCTATCCACGACATGCGCCATGAA
>DASWTW010000460.1:0-1746 GCA_036401895.1 Herpetosiphonaceae bacterium
AGCTCGATGCGGAAGCCGCGCAGCTTGATCTGGTGGTCGATCCGGCCCAGGAACTCGATCGCGCCATCCGCGCGGTGTCGCGCCAGATCGCCGGTCCGGTAGAGCCGCAATCCAGGCGTACGACTGAATGGATCGGGAACAAAGCGTTCGGCGGTTAAGGCGGCGTGTCGGTGGTACCCCCGCGTGACGCCGGCCCCGCCCACATAGAGTTCGCCGGGCACGCCCACGGGCACCAGCTGCATGGCCGCATCCACAATATACACCTGGGCATTGCCAACCGGATGGCCGATGGGTACCGTTTCCGCGCGATCATCACGCCGACACACCCAGTACGTCGCATCGATCGTCGTCTCGGTGGGGCCATAGGCATTGATCAGCTCGGCATCAACCTGCGCAAAGAAGCGGCGCGGCACCTCGCCGACCATCACATCGCCGCCGGTCACCACCTGCCGCAGGCTGGTACAGGTCGCAAATGCGGGATCATCCAGCAGCACGCGATGCAAGGATGGCGTAGTCGAGAACAGCGTGACGTGGTGGCGCTTCACGAGCTGGACCAGCGCGCGACTATCCTGGTGCTCGCCATCGCGGACCAGCACGACTTGTGCGCCGACGACCAGCGGCCAGAAGAAGCCCCAGACCGATGGATCGAAGCTGAAGGATACGGTTTGCAAGACGCGATCCGTGCTCGTTAGCGGCCAGGTGGTTTGCCGCCACCGCAGGTTATTTACTACCGATTGATGCTGCACCAGGACGGCTTTCGGCGTGCCGGTCGAGCCCGAGGTGTAGATCAGGTAGGCGAGGTTCTCCGGCCGCACACCGGTGCTGGGCGGCACGCGTGGGAAGCGATCGATCGCCGGCCACGCGGTGTCGATACACACCATGGCAGCTGCGGCGCGCGGAAGTGTGCCATGCACCGACTGCTGGGTGATGAGGATCTGCGCCTGGCTGTCGGCAAGCATGAAGGCCAGGCGGTCGGCAGGATAGGTCGGATCGAGCGGCACATAGCAGCCGCCGGCCAGCAGCACGCCCAGCAGCGCCACCAGCAACTCCGGCGAGCGATGGAGACACACGCCGACCCGCACCTCCGGGCCGACGCCGTGGGATCGGAGATAGTGCGCCAGCTGGTTGGCGCGTGCGTACAGCTCACGGTAGGTGAGCGATGTTGAACCGCTGATCAGGGCCGTGGCCGCTGGGGTCGCCGTGGCTTGCGCGGCGAAGAGTTCATGGACACATCCAGCGGGGAAAGGCATCTCTGTCGTATTCCATGCCACTCGCTGCTGCTGCTCGGCGGCGGTGAGCAAGGGAAGCGACGTCATGGGTCGGTCGGGCTGGGCCACGCAGGCGGCGAGCAGGGTGGTGAAGTGGGCTGCCAGGCGCTCGATGCGCTCGGCATCAAAGAGATCGGTTGCGTATTCCAGGCTGCCGCGCAGTTCGTCGCCGGCCTCGGTCAGCGTCAATGTGAGGTCATACTTGGCTAACCGCGCTCCGCTCCGCTCGCCCGCCACGGTCACGCCAGGCAGCTGGAGATCGGCGCGCGGCGTGTTCTGCAACACGAACATGACCTGGAAGAGGGGCGTGTGGCTCAGCGCGCGTGCGGGCTGGACTGCCTCGACTACCCGCTCAAACGGCACGTCTTGCTGGGCATACGCGTTCAAACACACCTCGCGCACGCGCGCCAGCAGCGCACGCACCGTCGGCTGGCCGCTGAGGTCGGTGCGTAAGACCAGCGTGTTGACGAAAAAGCCG
>DASWTW010000461.1:0-49191 GCA_036401895.1 Herpetosiphonaceae bacterium
GGGCGCTACCTTTTCGCGATCGGCAACAACGAGGCGGCCAGCTACTACTCGGGCGTGCCCGTCGAGCGCATCAAGCTGATCATCTACGTCGTTTCGGGCGTGATGGCGGCGCTAGCCGGGTTTATTCTGGCGGCGCGCTTCGGCAGCACGCGGCCGGACATCGGCAACGGGCTGGAGCTGACCGTGATAACAGTAACGGTGCTGGGCGGCGTCAGCATCTTTGGCGGCAAAGGCACGCTGGCCGGCGCGATCCTGGCGCTGATCCTGGTCGGGCTGCTGCGCTTCGGCATGGGCCTGATCAACCTGCAAGGCCAGATCCAGAATATCGTGATCGGCCTGCTGCTGATCCTGTCGATTCTGCTGCCGCGACTCGGCGCGCGACTTTCGGGCGGTCTGGTCTGGCAGCCGGCCGTGCTGCGCCGAGCGGCGGCTGTGCTCTCGGTGGCGCTGGTCTTTGGCCTGTTCTTCTTCTGGTCGCGCGGCCTGATTCTCACGCCCTAGCGCCAGGAGCACCAAAACCAGGAGTTAGCCTGGAAGGAGCGAACGATCGCCGATGATCATGGGGAGTTGTTTTCGCGGCGGATGCAAGCAATGTGGCAATCTTAGGAACACAGGAGAAATTCATGCGCAACAAACACCTTTTCGCGTTGATGAGCCTGATGCTGGCGATTTTGACGGCCTGCGGCTCGGCGCCAGCAACCGACAGCGGCACCCAGGGCTCGCCGGCGGCCAGCGCGTCGTTGGCAGCCAGCCCGGCGGCGAGTGGATCGGCGGCGGCCAGCCCGGCGGCGGGCGGTGCAAAAACCTATGTCCTGGTACCTAAAAACCTTGGCAATCCGTATTTCGACACCGCCAATAAAGGCGCTCAGGAAGCCGCTACAGAGCTGGGCGTGACGGTCACCTATCAAGGCCCGGCTACCGCAGATGCCACGCAGCAGATTCAATTGCTCAACTCGCTGATCGCGCAGAACGTCAGCGGCCTGGCGATCTCGGCGGATGACTCCGACGCGCTGGTGCCGACCGGCAAGCAGGCGATCGAGGCCGGCATTCCGGTGGTCACCTGGGACTCGGCGATCTCCGAGGGCGGGCGCACGGTGCATATCAACCAGGCCGTGGCGGCAGATATTGCCGTGGTGCAGCTTCAGATGGCCAAGGAATTGGCGGGCGGATCGGGCAAGATCGCGATCCTGAGCGCCACGTCGACCGCGCCGAACCAGAACGAGTGGATCGCGCTGATGCAGGAAGAGCTGAAGAAGCCTGACTACGCCACGCTTGAGCTGGTCGATACGGTCTACGGCGACGACGACGACCAGAAGAGCTACACCGAGGCGCAGGGCCTGATGACCAAGCACCCGGATCTCAAGGTGATCATCGCGCCGACGACGGTTGGCATTGCCGCCGCCGCCCGTGCGGTCCAGGACGCCAACAAGGTCAACTCGGTGTTTGTCACCGGCCTGGGCACGCCCAACCAGATGCGCGATTACGTCAAGAGCGGCGCGGCTCCGCAGTTTGCGCTGTGGAATCCCGGCGACCTGGGCTACCTCGCGATCCAGACGCTGAACGCGATCAGCAGCGGCACGATCAAGGGCGCTCCCGGCGACAAGTTCACGGCGGGACGGCTCGGCGAGTACACGATCGCCGAGGACGGCACGGTGCTGCTGGGCAAGCCGACGGTCTTCAACAAAGATAACATCGATCAGTTCGACTTCTAGCGGCGCGGATATTCGATCGCTTCGGCGGGCTACGAGCCTCCAGCGCGCCGGAGCGATCCCCCCAGAGAGGAGCGGGAGATGAAACGAGTCGGATTTATGCTCAAAGTGCGCCAGGACAAGCTCGAAGAATATAAACACCATCACGAAAACGTCTGGCCCGAGATGCAGGCGGCGCTGCGCGAGGCCGGCTGGCACAACTACTCGCTGTTTGTGCGCGACGACGGCCTGCTCTTCGGCTACTTCGAAACGCCCGAAAGCTTAGCGACGGCCCAGGCGCAGATGGCCGCAACCGAGATCAACACGCGCTGGCAAGAATTTATGGCTCCCTTTTTTGAATCGCCGAATAACGCGCGTCCAGATGAAATGTTCCTTGAATTGCAAGAAATTTTTCACCTTGATTAATCAGCTTCACAAGGAGGAGCTATGCGAAATACCGCTCCCACAACCAAAGATCTGCAAAGCGCCTACGCGCAGGCCCAGGAGCGCTACGCGGCGCTGGGCGTCGATACCGAGCAGGCGCTGGCCCGGCTGGCGCAGATCTCTCTGAGCCTGCACTGCTGGCAGGGCGACGACGTGGCCGGCTTCGAGGCGCCGGGCGGCGAGCTGGGCGGCGGCATCGCGGCGACCGGCAACTATCCCGGCAAGGCCCGCAGCGCCGACGAGCTGCGCCAGGATCTGGATCAGGTGTACAGCCTGCTTCCCGGCAAGCACCGCCTGAATCTCCATGCGATCTACGCCGAAACCGGCGGGCGGAAAGTCGAGCGCAACGAGCTACAGCCCGAGCATTTCGCGGCCTGGGTCGATTGGGCCAGAGCCAACGGTCACGGCGTCGACTTCAACCCGACCTGCTTTGGCCATCCCATGGCCGAGAGCGGCTTCACGCTGTCGAGCTACGATCCGGCGGTGCGCCAGTTCTGGATCGAGCACTGCATCGCGTCACGGGAGATCGGCGCGCACTTTGGCCGCGAGCTGGGCACGCCCTGCGTCACCAACATCTGGATTCCCGACGGCTTCAAAGACACGCCGGTCGATCGCCTGACGCCGCGCCGGCTGCTCAAAGAGTCGCTGGATCAGATCTTGGCCGCGCCGATCGATCGCCAGCACAACCTGGACGCCGTCGAAAGCAAGCTCTTCGGCCTCGGCTCGGAAAGCTACGTCGTCGGCTCGCACGAGTTCTACATGGGCTACGCGCTCAGCAACGACGTGCTGATCTGCCTCGACAGCGGCCACTTCCACCCCACCGAGTCGATCGCCGACAAGATCTCGTCGATGCTGCTCTACGTGGATGAGATGCTGCTGCATATCAGCCGTGGCGTGCGCTGGGACAGCGATCATGTGGTCACGCTCAGCGACGAGACGCAGGCGCTGCTGCAAGAGATCGTGCGCAACGATGTGCTCGATCGTGTTCATATCGGCCTGGACTTCTTCGACGCCAGCATCAACCGGGTCGCGGCCTGGGTGATCGGCGCGCGCAATGTGCAGCGGGCGGCGCTGCTGGCGCTGCTGGAGCCGATCGAGGAGCTGCGCGAGGCCGAGCGCGGCGGGGATTACACCACGCGGCTGGCGCTGCTCGAAGAGCAAAAGGGGCTGCCCTGGGCGGCGGTCTGGGATTATTTCTGCCTCCAGAACGATGTTCCCGTCGGCAGGAGCTATCTCGATCAGATTCGATCCTATGAAACACAAGAGCTCGCGCTGCGCGGGTGAGGAGAAGATAGATGGCAACTCAACAACCGACGTTTCAGCATGTAACCTATGCCTGGGACGATCAGCACGCGGCGCAGCTCGATCCGGTCGCGCGGCTGGTCTACCGCTCCAATATTCTGGGCGCCGACCAGCGCATCACCAATACCGGCGGCGGCAACACGTCGTCCAAGATCGCCGAGACCGATCCGCTGACCGGCGATCCCGTCGAGGTGCTGTGGGTCAAAGGCTCGGGCGGCGATCTGCGCACTGCCAAGCGCGAAAACTTCTCGTCGCTGTACATGGACAAGCTGCGGGCGTTGCAGGCGCACTATCACCACGCGCCGGAGCGCGGCCCCAAAACCGCGATCGAGGACGCGATGGTTGGGCTGTACAACCACTGCACATTCAACCTCAACCCGCGTCCCTCCTCGATCGACACGCCGCTGCACGCGTTTGTTAACCGCAAGCACGTGGACCATATGCATCCTAACGCCGTAATCGCGATCGCCGCCGCCAAAAACTCGGAGCGGCTGACCAAGGAAATCTACGGCGACGAGGTAATCTGGACGGCCTGGCAGCGGCCCGGCTTCGATCTCGGCCTCAAGCTGGAGCAGATCCTCGGCGAGCATCCGCAGGCCAAGGGCGTGATCCTCGGCGGTCACGGCCTGATCAACTGGGCCGACGACGACAAAGCGTGCTACGAGCTGACGCTGGACCTGATCGAGCGCGCGGCGCGCTACATCGAGGCGCGCGACAAAGGCGAGCAAACCTTCGGCGGCCAGCAGTACGCGGCCCTGGACGAGGCGCAGCGTCACGCGGTTTTCGGCGAGATCTTGCCCTGGCTGCGCGGTCAGGTCAGCCAGGGTGCCTTCGGGGCCAAGCGCTTCGTCGGCACAATCCAGGACGACGCGACGATCCAGCGCTTTGTGAACAGCCACGACGCGCCGCGACTGGCCGAGCTGGGCACTTCCTGCCCGGATCATTTTCTGCGCACCAAGATCAAGCCGCTGTATGTGGCGTGGAATCCACAGACCGAGGACATGGACGCGCTCAAGCAAAAATTGACCGCCGGCCTCGCGCAGTATCGCCAGGATTACGCGGCTTACTACGAGCAGCACAAGCACGCAGACTCGCCGGCCATGCGCGATCCCAACCCAACCGTGATTCTGATTCCGGGCCTGGGCATGATCGCCTGGGGCAAGGACAAGAGCGAGTCGCGGGTGACGGCCGAGTTCTACAACTGCGCGATCGAGGTCATGCGCGGCGCCGAGGCGATCGACGAGTATACCGCGCTGCCGCTTCAGGAAGCCTTCGACATCGAGTACTGGCTGCTCGAAGAGGCCAAGCTTCAGCGCATGCCTCCCGAGAAGGAGCTGGCGCGGCGGATCGTCGTGGTCGTCGGCGCGGGCAGCGGCATTGGTCGGGCGACGGCGCATCGTGTTGCCCGCGAAGGCGCGCACGTGGTCTGCGCGGATCTTCATGCCGAGGCTGCGCAATCGGCGGCAGACGAGCTGACCGGGCGCTACGGCAAAGGCATTGGCGTAGCCGGCAGTGGCATTTCCAGCAGCGGCCCGGCGATCGGCCTGGGCGTCGACATCACCAGGCGCGAGTCGGTGCGCGCGATGTTCGAGCAGGTGCTGCTAGCCTACGGCGGCCTGGACGATGTGATCGTCACGGCGGGAATCTACGTGCCGCCGGATCGCGAGGGCCGCATTCCCGACGACAAGTGGGGCCTGTCGTTCAACATCAACGTGACCGGGCTCTACCTCGTGGCCGACGAGGCCAATCGCATCTGGCGCACGCAGGGATTGCGCGGCAACCTGGTGCTGACCACCAGCGTCAACGCGGCCGTCTCCAAAAAAGGCTCGCTGGCCTACGACACCAGCAAGGCGGCGGCGAATCATCTGGTGCGCGAGCTGGCGATCGAGCTGGCGCCGCTGGTGCGCGTCAACGGCCTGGCTCCTGCTACAGTTGTCGAAGGATCGAGCATGTTTCCGCGCGATCGGGTGATCGCCTCGCTGTCGAAGTACAACATCGCATTCGGCGACGACGAGTCGACCGAGGCGCTGCGCGAAAAGCTGGCCAACTTCTACGCTCAGCGCACGCTGACGCAAGCCCCGATCACGCTCGACGATCAGGCTGAGGTGGCGTTCCTGCTGATCAGCAAAGCCTTCAGCAAGACCACCGGCCAGATCTTCAGCGTCGACGGCGGGCTGTCCGAGGCGTTTCTGCGCTGATGACGGGAAGCGAAGGTATGGCGATTCTGGGCGTTTTGTAGGGGCGTGCTGCGCACGCCCTGGGCGTATCGCAATACGCCCCGACGAGATCAATCGATACGCCCTCTGCTTTCGAATCGCCATCTTACAAGGCCAATCTATGAAGGTTGCACTCTTTATAACCTGCTTCAACGACACGCTCTTTCCGCAGACGGGCCAGGCAGTCGTGCGGGTGCTGGAGCGGCTCGGCCACACGGTCGAGTTCCCGATGGAGCAGACCTGCTGCGGGCAGATGCACTTCAACACCGGCTACCAGCGCGAGTCGATCCCGCTGGCGCGGCATTTTGTGCAGACGTTTCGCAGCGCCGAGGTGATCGTTTCGCCGTCGGCCTCGTGCGTGGGCATGGTGCGCGAGTTCTACCCGCGTCTGGCCGAAGTCGCTCAGGATCACCGGCTGGCTGAGGAGATCGCCGCGCTGGTGCCGCGTGTCTTCGAGCTGTCGGAGTTTCTGGTGCATAAGCTCGGCGTCGAGGATGTCGGCGCCTACTATCCGCATCGCGTCACCTACCACCCGACCTGCCACTCGCTGCGTATGATCCGCGTCGGCGACGCTCCACTGCGGCTGCTGCGCAAAGTTCGCAGCATCGACCTGGTCGAGCTTCGAGGAGCCGAGGAGTGCTGCGGCTTCGGCGGCACGTTTGCGATCAAGAACGCCGATACGTCGATGGCGATGCTCGGCGACAAAGTGCGCAACGTGCTCGACACCCGCGCCGAGGTCTGCGTAGCCGCCGACAACTCGTGCCTGATGCAGATCGGCGGGGCGCTCCACCGGCAGCGGGCGGGAGTGCGCCCGGTGCATCTGGCCGAGATCCTGGCCACCACCGAGGACGACGTATCATGAACCAGAGCAACAGCAAATTCCATATTCCGCTGACCTTTCAGGAGTCCGCAAAGGTTGCGCTGGAAAACACGCAGCTGCGGCGCAATCTGGGCAAGGCTACCCAGACGATTCGAGCCAAGCGCGGCGCGGTGGTGCATGAGCTGCCGGACTGGCAGGAATTACGCGAGGCCGGCCGCGCGATCAAAGAGCGCACGCTGCGGCATCTCGACGATTACCTGTTGCAGCTCGAATCGTCGGTGCAGCGCGCGGGCGGCCAGGTTCACTGGGCGCGCGATGCCGCCGAGGCCAACGCGATTATCGCCGGGATTGCGCGTGAGCACGGCGCCAGCGAGGTGATCAAGGTCAAGTCGCTGACCACCGACGAGATCCGCATGAACGAGGCGCTGAGCCAGCACGGCGTGACCGCGATCGAGACCGATCTGGCCGAGCTGATCATTCAGCTGGCTCACGAGGAATCGTCGCATATTCTGGTCCCGGCGATCCACAAGAATCGCGCCGAGATCCGCACGCTGTTTATGCGCGCGCTGGGCATCCAGGAGCTGTCGGACGAGCCGGCGGAGCTGGCGGCGGTCGCGCGGCAATATCTGCGCACCAAGTTTCTGAGCGTTCCCGTGGCTACCAGCGGCGCGAACTTCGCCGTCGCCGAGACCGGCACGATCGCGGTGGTCGAGTCCGAGGGCAACGGGCGCATGTGCCTGACACTGCCGCAGGTGCTGATCTCGATCATAGGCATCGAGAAGGTGATCCCGACCTGGCGCGACTTCGAGGTCTTCATGCAGTTGCTGCCGCGCTCCTCCACGGGCGAGCGCATGAATCCCTACACCTCGTTCTGGACCGGCGTACACCCTGGCGACGGGCCGCAGACGTTTCATCTGGTGCTGCTCGACAACGGGCGCAGCCGTGTGCTGGCGGATCAGATCGGGCGGCAGACGCTCAACTGCATTCGCTGTAGCGCCTGCCTCAACGTCTGCCCGGTCTACGAGCGCACGGGCGGCCACGCCTACAACTCGGTCTATCCCGGCCCCATCGGCGCGATCCTCACTCCGCAGCTGCTCGGCGTGGAGCGCGCGGGCTCGCTGCCCTACGCCTCGTCGCTGTGCGGCGCGTGCTACGACGTGTGCCCGGTCAAGATCAATATTCCCGAGGTGCTGGTGCATCTGCGCGCCCAGGTGGTGCGCCACAAGCAGACCCAGGAAGGCATCAAGGGCAAGCTCGATCCCGAGGCCGTGGGTATGAAGCTGCTGGCGCGGGTTTTCCGCAGGCCCGAGCGCTACGAGCAGGCGCAAAAGCTGGCCAGGATCGGACAGCTTCCGTTTGCGCGGCGCGGCGTGATCGAGCGGCTGCCGCCTCCGCTCAACGTGTGGACGACGACTCGCGATCTCACAGCGGTGCCGCGCCAGTCCTTCCGCGACTGGTGGCGGGAGCGCCAGGCGTCAGGCTCGATCGCCAACACGGGCGCGGATGGCGTCGGCGATGCGGGCGAGGTCAACGCCGAGGTTGCGGAAGCGATGAGGGACGAGCCATGAGCGCCCGCGACGAGATTCTTCAACGGGTGCGCAATGCTCTGCGCGACGTGCCCCAGCGCGAGCAGCCCGCCGACGTTGCGGTCGAGCGAGCCTATCGCGCTGCCGACGACGCGCCACACGAGCAGCTGATCGAGCAATTTATCGAGCGTGTGAGCGAGTACAAAGCCACGGTGCGACGAGTCACGGCGGCTGCGCTGCCGGCGACGATCGCCGAGGCATGCGCGGCGCGTGGTGTGCGGCTGCTGCTGATTCCGCGCGATATTCCCGCCGATTGGCTGCCCGCCGATGTCGAGCCTGTGCCCGATCACAACCTGAGCTACGCCGAGATCGACTCGAGCGACGGCGTACTGACCGGCTGTGCGCTAGGCATCGCGCAGACAGGAACGATCGTGCTGGACGGCGGGCCACGACAAGGCCGCCGCGTACTCACGCTGCTGCCCGACTATCATCTGTGCGTGGTGTATGAAGATCAGATCGTCGGGCTGGTGCCCGAGGCTGTCGCCCGGCTTGAAAACGCCGTTCGTGAGCAGCACCGCGCGCTGACCTGGATCTCAGGCCCATCGGCGACCTCGGACATCGAGCTGAATCGCGTCGAAGGCGTACACGGGCCACGCACGCTTGAGGTGATCGTCGTGACGGAGAACCTAGAACCCAGAACCTAGAACCTAACGGAAGAACAACGAACAGCAGAATAAAAGTAAGTATCACCGCAAGTACCGCTACTCCCTTCTCCTGTCGCAACGGGAGAAGGGTTGGGGATGAGGGCCTGTTCAAGAACAAAAGCTCAAACGATCAAGAAACATTCTGATCCTTTGTTCCTTCGCCCAGAGGGCACCCGCCTTGTTCCTTTGTTTCCCTACCGGCCAGGGATGAGGGCCAGAACAAACCAACGGAGAAGCAAACCATGGCGTTGGATCAACCTTTTCCTGATCTCGAAGAATTGCTGGTCACGATCGGCACGGCGGGCCAGCGGCTGGGCGGCATCAATGCCAGCGAAGGCGCGGCCGGCAATATCTCGATCGTGATCGGCTGGCCGCTTGAGGTGCGCCGCCGCTTCCCGATCAGCGAGCCCTTTGAGCTGCCGCTGCCAGCTCCCGCGCTGGCCGGCCACCTGGTGATCGTCACCGGCTCCGGGCGGCGGCTGCGCGATATTCACCAGGACCCGGCCGCGAATCTGGCGGTAGTCATGATCGATGCGGACGGCCAGACCGCACGGCTGCACACCTCGCCGCGCCGCCTGTTCGAGCGCCCGACCAGCGAGTTCAACTCGCATCTCGCCGTCCACAACGATCAGATAGCGCGCACGGGCACCAACTTTCACGCGCTGATCCACGCCCAGCCGCCGCATCTCACGTATCTGAGCCATATTGCGGACTACCGCAACCAGGCCTATCTCAATCGCCACCTCATGCGCTGGGAGCCCGAGACGATCGTCAATCTGCCGGAAGGCATCGGCGTGCTGCCCTACAAGCTGCCCGGCTCTCCGGCGATGATGGAGGCCAACGTTGAGGGGCTGCGCGAATATCGCGTGGTGGTGTGGAGCAAGCACGGCGTGATGGCGCGCTCGGATCTGTCGGTCACGCGCGCGGCCGATCGCATCGAGTACGCCGAGACCGCCGCGCTCTACGAGTATATGAATCTGGTCAACGGCAATCGCGCCGATGGCTTGACCGAGGATGAGCTGCGTGAGGTGGTGCAGGCATTCAACGTGCCGACCACACTGGTATAAGCGCTATGAGCCAGACAACTAACTTTCTCGCGATCGATATTGGCGCGTCCAGTGGGCGGGTGATGCTCGGGCGCTGGGACGGCCAGCGCTTCGATCTCCATGAGCTGCATCGCTTCCCAAACATTCCGCTGGAAGAGCGCGACAGCCTGCGCTGGAATGTCCAGCAGCTCTGGCACGAGATCAAAGCCGGCATTCGCGCCTACGCCACGCAGCATGACGAGCCGCTGGCTGGGATCGGCATCGATACCTGGGCCGTGGACTACGGGCTGCTGGACGCAGCCGGAAATCTGCTGGGCAATCCGCACCACTACCGCGACCGGCGCACGGTGGGCGTGCCGCAGCAGGTCGATCGACGGATTCCGCCGCAGCGGCTGTACGAGCAGACCGGCATGCAGCGGCTGCCGTTCAACACGCTCTACCAGCTCTTCAGCATGCAGCAGCGCCACGATCCGCAGCTCGCCGCCGCCGACACGCTCCTGCTGATGCCGGATCTGTTCCACTACTGGCTGACCGGCCGCAAAGTCGCCGAGTACACCAACGCCACCACAACCGAGTTCTTCGACGCGCGGCAGCGCCACTGGGCGACCGATCTGCTCCAAGCGCTGGATCTGCCCACCCGCATCCTCCCGCAGATCGTGGAGCCGGGCACCGTGCTGGGCGATATGCTGCCGGAGGTGCGTGCCGAGATCGGGCTTCAGCGCGCGGTCCAGGTGATCGCCAGCGCCAGCCACGATACCGCCAGCGCCGTCGCGGCCATCCCCGAGCTGGACGAGCGCAGCGCGTATATCAGCAGCGGCACATGGAGCCTGGTCGGCATCGAGACGCCCGCGCCGATTCTGACCGAGGAGGCGCGGCTGCTCAGCTTCACCAACGAGGGCGGCGTGGGCGCGACGATCCGCTTTCTCAAGAACGTCGGCGGGCTGTGGCTGCTTCAAGAGTGCCAGCGCCAGTGGCAGCGCGAGGGCCAGAGCTTTACGTGGCCGCAGCTGATCACGCAGGCCGAGGCGGCAACACCGCTGCGTAGCCTGGTCGATCCCGACGCGCCCGACTTCTTGAATCCGGGCGACATGCCCGCCGCGATCCGCGCCTACTGCCGCCGCACCAGCCAGCCCGAGCCCGCAACCGTGGGCGCGCTGGTCCGCTGCTGCCTGGAAAGTCTGGCGCTGAAATATCGCTGGGTGGTGGAAAAGCTGGAAGAGCTGAGCGGGCGCAAGCTCGACACGATCCGCATTGTCGGCGGTGGAAGCCAGAACCGGCTGCTCTGCCAGCTCACCGCCGACGCCTGCCGACGCCGCGTCGTCGCCGGGCCGGTGGAGGCGACCGCTCTCGGCAACATTCTGGTGCAGGCCGTGGCGCTGGGCCAGATCGGCAGCATCGCCGCCGGCCGTGCCGCCGTTGCCGCCTCGGAGGAGCGCGCCAGCTTCGAGCCGCAGCCGTCCGGCGACTGGGACGCCGCGATCGTCGGCTTCGATGCGCTGGTGGCGTCGGGAATCGATCGTTGAGGCAGAACATAAACATCGGGCTATGCAAGCAGCTTGACGCATCGCTCTTAGCCTGTACAAATTTGCGTTTGACGGTACACTTATCGTTGGACGGACAACGATAAGGAGCAGGGCTTATGAGCACAGCAACAAAACCGCTCGCCGAGTTGGTCCAGGAGCTTCCACCAGATGCGCAGGCGGAAGTCCGCGATTTTGTTGAGTTTTTATTAGCCAAACGATCGCGCACACCCGTACAGAAGCTACGGCAAGATTGGGCGGGTGTGCTACAGGATGTGCGCGACCAATATACAGCCCTTGAGCTACAACAAAAAGCCCTGGACTGGCGAGGCGACTAATGTACCTCACTGTAGTGGATCAGCCGCCGGAGACCGTGTGCAAAATATGCACCTGATCGCTCTGTCGCGGCAAGACGGGCCAGCTGCGCTGTTCCGTGGTACACTGTAGCGCAGGTAGAAACGCTCTACCACACAATCCAGCCTATCAAAGGCTCTGCCGGGACGACCCGACGCAGACTATGTTGATGAAGGGGACGACCTCTTCAAAGGGGAATACATAGCATGGCGTGGGGTATTCTTTTTGTCGCCGGGCTGCTCGAAATGGCCTGGGCAGTGCTCTTGAAGCAGTCCGAAGGATTTACCCGGCCTATCCCGACGATCGGCTTTGTCGTCAGCCTCTTTCTGAGCATGTTTCTGCTGGCACAGGCGCTCAAAACGCTGCCGGTTGGGACTGCCTACGCCGTCTGGACGGGGATCGGCGCTGCGGGAACGGCGATTGTCGGGATGCTCTGGCTCGGCGAGTCGCGGGACATTCTGAAGCTGGTCTCGCTGGTGATGCTGGTCGCGGGCATTATCGGGCTACGGGTTACAAGCAGCCACTAATGTTGATTAGGGTGAGATAGTCATATCTCACCCTGATCGCTTTAAACCTGTATCGAATGCAGCTCAGCCGCCGGAGACCGCCTGCAAAACATGCACCTGGTCGCCGGGCCGCAGCGGCATGTCGAGCGACTCCAGCCAGGCGATATTGTCGCTGTTGTAGTAGATCAGCACATGCTGGCGCAGCCGGCCCTGCTCGTCGTACATGTGGATGCGTAGCAGCGGGTATTGATCGAACAGGTTCTTGAGCACCTCGTTGAGCGTTGTGCCGCTGATCGTCAGGCAGCGCCGGCCGCCGACGCTGTCGCGCAGCAGGCCCGGTACGTTGACGCGAATCTGCATAGATTGCTCCTCATGCCCTGGCTCTTGCGCCCGTCGATCAATCAACGATCCAGGTTTTGACGCTGGTGATGCGCGGCAGCTGGCCCGGCAGCTGATCCCACGTCTCGCCCTCGTCGATCGAGTAGAAGACCTCGCCCATATTCGTACCGAAGTAGACGCCCGACGACTCCAGCCCATCGGCATCCAGTGCATCGCGCAGCACACCCGTGAAGCGCGGCTCATCGGGCAGGCCACGTCCGGCGACATGCCAGCTTGCGCCGCGATCCTCCGAGCGATACACGCGCAGGTGGCCATCTTTGACATAGCGCTGCTCATCGCTCTCCAGCGGGATCAGAAACAGCTTGCCCGACGGCGTGACGCACAGCGGAAAGCCAAACGTTTCGGGAGGCAGCCCCTCGTCGCTCGGCGACCAGGAGTCGCCGGCATCACTAGATTTGAAGACACCGCCGTGAAACTGCATGTACAGCGTGCTGGAGTCGTCGGGATCGAGCACCATTTTATGCACGCAGCGGCCGACGCTGGTATCGGCCATTCCGGTCGGGATCTCCGGCAGGCCGTTGTTGCAGACCTTCCAGCTCGCGCCGCCGTCGTCGCTGCGGAACGCGCCAGCAGCCGAGATGCCGACCCACAGTCGCTGCGCGTTGTTGGGATCGACCAGGATCGTGTGCAAGCAAAGGCCACCGCCGCCGGGAAACCACGCCGGGCGGGAAGGATGCTGCGTCAGGCCGCTTAGCTCGGCCCAGGTCTCGCCGCGATCATGGCTGACAAACAGCCCGGCATCCTGCACACCAGCGTAGAGTGTCTCCGGCTGTGAGGCATGGCCCGGCACGATCTGCCAGATCCGCTTCAGGCTGAAGCCGCTTTCTTTGGTGTACTGCGGACTACCGGACAGCTCCGTCCAGGTTTCGCCAAAATCCTCGCTGACGCGGACCGTGGGGCCGTACACAAAATGCCCGGTCCCGGCATAGATCCGCTGCCCGTTGCGGCTGTCGCCCAGCAGGCTGTAGATCTCCCACCCGGCCAGATGCGGCCCTGTCATGTGCCAGGAGCGGCGCTGCGAATCGGAGTGAAAGAAAAAGGCGCCTTTGGTCGTACCCACCAACAGCACAATGCGGCTCGGCATGGATCTGCTCCTTTCAACGATCGCTTGAAGGATGTTCAGCCGAGTATAGTACATATGTACTATTCGCTCAAGCGTTTTGCCGGTATTGCTAAGATGAGCGCACATACATGAAGGAGAGCGAAACGTGATGCGCGTCATGCAGGTTGCGCCGGGAGTACATTTGCTGGGCGGCTTTCCACCCTACGCGATCAACGCCTATCTGATCGACGATGTGCTGCTCGACGCCGGGACGCGCTTTGCGTATCCGCTGCTGATCTGGCAGCTGCGCCGCTTCCGGCTGCGCGCCCACGCGCTCACCCACGCGCACCCCGATCATTGTGGCGCGAGTCACGCGCTCTGCTCGCGATGGAACCTGCCGCTGTGGTGCCCTGACGCCGACGCCCAGGCACTGGAGCGCGGCACAACCGAGGAGCTGCTGCCGCCTTCGCCGTCGAACCGCCTGCTGAACGCCGTGTTTGGCGGGCCGCCGCACCCGGTTACACGCATCTTGAACGGAGGCGATGTGATCGGCTCGTTTGAGGTAATTCACACGCCGGGGCACACGCCGGGACATAGCGCGCTGTGGCGGGCTGCGGATCGCACGCTGATTCTGGGCGATGTGCTGGCGAACGCCCACCCGATCACGCAGCGCCCTGGCTTACGTGAGCCCGCGCGCCGCTTCACCCTCGATCCGGCACAGAATCGCCGCTCGGCGCGCATGCTGGCGCAGCTTCAGCCGCGTCTGGTCTGCTTTGGCCACGGTCCGCCCCTGCGCGATGCGGCTCAATTCCAGAACTTTGTCGAGCGGCTGCCCGACTAGGTGCGGCGCTGTTCCAGCAGCAGCAGCGCGAGCAGCACGACCTCATTGAGCTTGTTGAGATAGCCGATCAAGATTCGCGAGCCGAACGCCAGCCATAGCCCGATCGTCAGCAGCGTATAGCCGATCAGCAGCCAGCGAATCTGCCGCCGGTAGGGAGCCAGCATCGGGATCGGCAGGTAGAGCGCGCCCAGCAGCACAAGATAGCCCAGGCCGTTGAGGATGAAAACCGGGTCGGGGAACAGCAGCGAAATATGCGTGAGCGCCGTCGCCACCGTCAGCACGATAATGCCGGCGCGGATCAGTCCATCCGTCGAAGAACGCTGCGTAACCATAAGCTGCTCCTTAGCTGCAACAATTATGCAGAAAGATTATCTAAGCAAGATACGAAGTAACAGCTTTGAATGCATCGCTGTACTTCCAAATACAGATACAGCGACCAAAAGATCGGTGATCGAGAGAATCAAATCAGTGCTGAGATGCGAGGGTTGGGTGGAGCACTTTTCTACGATATGTTGTGCGGTAACTTCACCGAGATTTAGAGGCCATCCTGCTTACGGCTCCGTGTTCACTGCTGGCAACACCGCATTGACGAGCAGTTCGAGCGTGGTTAACTCGGGAAACCCACCACAGTCCAACATGAAATAGCTCACACCGAGATCGATGAACTGGCGCATCTGGTCTACAAGTTGCTCTGGCGTACCAACAAAGCCGAAATCATCGTCAGAGCTGCTGCTGTAGCGGTCTCCAGCAAGCCGTTCGGCTTCCGCTTGCGTGGGCGCGCATGCACAGCCGCCCACCCATGAGCGCCGCACAGTTGTCGGATCGCGGCCCACGTCGGCACACGCTTGCGCAAACTCCGCAACCATCCGGCGGTAGCTCGCGATCCCGGTGGACGATACATTCCACCAGTCGGCATACTTCGCGGTCAGGCGCAACATCTTCGGCCGGAATGCGCCTACCATGATCGGTGGAATTGGATTTGGTTTTGGCTCACAATGGGCTTCGACGACCTGGTAATATTTCCCCTTGAAGGTCGCCTGCTCTTCCGTCCACAACGCCTTAATAATCTGCAAAGCCTCTTCAAGCTGCGCAACTCGCACGCCGTCGGGCGGAAAGTCGTAGCCATAGGCGGTGTATTCCTCCTCGTTCCACCCCGCGCCGATGCCGAGAATAAATCGTCCACTGCTCAAGAATTGGAACGTTGCGCCCATTTTCGCGAGCAGTGCCGGGTTGCGAAACGATTGGCACACCACGGTATGGCCAAACTTAAGGCGTGGGTGGAGCGCGGCCATGTAGGAGAGCGTGGTGAACGCTTCTAGTACGTCGGCGGCACCGAACTGCAAATGGTCGATCAGCCACGCCGAGTCAAAATGGCCCTCGACCAGCGTGAGAGCCTGGTTCAGGTCGTGAACAAAAGTGGATCGGTGCTCTTTGCTGAGAAAGTCACCAGGCATGCAGAAACCAAATTGGATGTGTGCCACCACGCCCCCTTTTACGCCAAGTCGGATTCGCCCATCTGCGTTGTCCATAGCATATGCTATGCGGGTTCGTCAATCAATCCTTTTGCGAGCGGTGAGGATGATGGGACCAGTTTCACGGCACGACGTTGCTGCGCCATTCCTTGAGGATCGAGCTGGTGCTATATTGCATCACCGAACAAGGGTGCGAGTCTTTTCCGGGCGACCTTTCCCGACGCCGAGCAAGCCCAGGAATCGTAAGCTGGCTGCGCGCAATGGCGACAAAGCCCGCTCAAGGCGGATGAATGCGGCGTATAATGTTTTTACGTAACAAGAAACAGAACCGAAAGCGCATGTTAGGCCGCACTGTCACGCGATAGAGATACCAGCATGCAGCAGCCCCTGGCAACAAATCAGCCGCATCTCGATCCACGCGCCGAACAGCTCGCCCTGCTGAGCCGCGTCAACACCGACGATCTGCTCGGCGGATTGGGCCTCGGCGACATCCGGCGCGGGCGGCGACTCCTGGAGTGGCTCGTCCAGCTCCCGGCGCGGCGTTTCGCCCATGACGTGATCACCTACGACGACGCGGTCGGGGACGCGGGGCTGGCTGCGGGCGGCGCGTGGGCGATCCGCCGCTTTGCTGCGGGCGTCACGACCACGGAGCAGACGCGCTACCCGCGTACCGGCGCGACGCTGTTTGTGTCGAATCATCCCGGCCTGTGGGATACCACCGCGCTCTTCACGGCGATCGAGCGGCCGGATCTGCGTATCGTGGCGGCGGCACGTCCATTCCTGCGCGCGCTGCCCAACACCTCGCGCTACCTGTTTTACATCGACGAGACCGCAGCCAGCCGGACAAAAACCATTCGCGCGATCGCCCGCCATCTGCGTGGCGGCGGCGCGGTGCTAACCTTTGCCGCCGGCCAGATCGAGCCCGATCCGGCGGTGCTGCCCGGCGCGTCCGAGGCGATCGAGCAGTGGTCGGACAGCATCGACGTCTTCGCGCGCTTTGCGTCAGATCTCACGATCGTCCCGGTGATCGTCAGCGGCGTCCTGTCACCGGCCGCGCTGCGCCACCCGCTGACCTATATTCGGCGGCGGCCCAAAGACCGCGAGTGGCTGGCCGCGCTGCTTCAGATTCAGCTGCGCGCCTACCAGCGTGCCATGGTCAATGTCGCCTTTGGCAACCCAATCACCGTCGCCGCACACCGCTCGGAAGCCGCGATCAGCAGCGTCGTCAAGGCCGAGGCCCGCCGTTTGATCGCGCAGATCGCGCCGCAACAATGAACTAGAGCCAGTAGTAGTCAGTGTTTCCGCCCTAAGCCGGATCAAAACCCCGCACGATTTCGTATACTCTGTACATCCGCTACGGTCTGTCAACAAAGGAGTGATCCCGCTATGGCCGAGACGCGACACGTTGCTATGACGATCCTACCCACGCGGTATGGCGAATTCACAATGCATGTGTATCAGAGCGCGAGCCACCAAGAACATGTCGCGCTGGTCGTGGGTACCGTGGATGATGGCGCGCCCGTGTATGTCCGGCTGCACTCCGAGTGCCTGACCGGCGATATTTTCGGCTCAAGTCGCTGCGATTGCGGCGAGCAGCTGGAGCAGAGCCTGCGCTTTTTGCAGGAGCAGGGCCGCGGAGTGCTGCTGTATCTGCGCCAGGAAGGACGCGGCATCGGGCTGACCAACAAGATTCGCGCCTATGCGCTGCAAGATCAAGGCTTCGATACCGTCGACGCCAACCTGGCGCTGGGCCTGCCCGAAGATATGCGCGACTACGGCGACGCCGCGCTGATGCTGGCCGATCTCGGCGTTCGCCACATCTGCCTGCTGACCAACAACCCGGCCAAGATCGAGGGCCTGGAGCGCTACGGTATCCGCGTCGACGAGCGCGTGCCTGTGGAAACGCCGCCGAATCCCGAGAATCTGCGCTACCTGGAAACCAAATTCACCCGCATGGGCCACATGTTACCGTTTGGACAGCTGCGCCTGGGCCTGAGCTAAGCGCCGACGGCCTGCGTGAGGGCTTGCGCAAACAGGCGAGCTGTGTCATTCCAGCTCGGCAGCTCGGCGGCGCGCTCGGTCGCGCCTGCGGCTAGCTGAGCGCGCAGCAGCGGATCGCGGAGCACGCGATCGAGTGCCCGAGCCAGCGCGGCCGGATCATCCGGCGGCACGAAGATGCCCGCCTGCCGCGTAATCAGCGCGGGCACCGGACCCACGTCGCAGGCGATGATCGGCAGGCCATGCGCCAGCGCCTCGGCGTAGACCATGCCGTAGCCCTCGAAGCGCGACGGCAGCACAAACAGATCGGCGCTGTGATACGCCTGTTGCAGCGCATCGTCCGTGACCGCGCCGCGCACGATCACCCGCTCCGCCGGAATCCTGGCTACGTGCGCCCTGACTTCCGCCGCATAAGAAGGATCGGCCTCGGTCTCGCCGATCAGCTCAAGCACGGCGCTGGTCGTCTCTAGCTGCTCCCACGCGGCGATCAGCGTCGTCAGGCCCTTGCGCGCGATCCACTGCGCCACACACAAAACCCGCAGCGGCGCGTCCGGCCCTCGACGGCGCGGCGGCTGGGCTGGTGCGATCGGCAGGCGATCGAAGCCCGGCGAGACCACCGCGATCCGCTCAGCCGCGACACCGCGCGCCAGCAAGATCGCGCGGCCATGCTCGCTCACGGCGATCAGGCGATCGGCCCCGAGCAGCGGCGCTTCCAGCATCTGCTCACGCTCGATCTGCGCGAGATCGGCCTCGGCCACGCTCGGCAGCTGGTGTACCATCGCCACCACGGGCCGCACACGCCGCCAGCGCTCGATCCACGGGCCGCACACGCCGCGCGCCAGCGCATCGACCACAACAACATCGTAGCGCTGCGGCTCGAACGTCGCGCCAAAAGCCGCCGCCAGCTGATCCGCCAATGACGCGGCGCTGGCGCTGATCTCGTCGATCACAAAGCCCTGCGCTCGTAATCCCGCGAAGACGCGCGCGTGATACAGGTAGCCGCCCGTGTGTCGCCGCGCATCGCCGACGGTGATAAAAGCAACGCGCATCTTACTCAGGCAGCCGATCGTCGCGGGCGGCGTAGGCTTGCGGCGACTCCCAGATGCGCACCAGCAGCGATTGGAGGGCGCTGCCGGCCAGCGTCGGCGCGATCCGTCGCCAGCAGTAGTCGGCGACCGCCTCAGCCGTGGTGTTGCTGCCGGCCAGGCCCGGAATCTCGTCCAGATCGTGGTAGTGCAGCTCGGCGGCGATCCCGTCAACGGTTGTGCGCAAAGCCCCGAGATCGTAGAGCGTGCCGTCGGACTGGAGCCGCTCGCCGCGCGCGATGACTTCCAGCCGGTAGGTATGGCCGTGCAACCGCGTCGCCGGGCCAAAATCGCCCCGCAGCCGGTGCGCGGCCTCGAACTGCGCGATCACGCCGATTTCGTACATGCCAGCTCCTTATTCGGTGTCATAGGTCAGAATCACCTGGCCGATCTGCTCGGGCTGCTCGTCGAGCAGCCGATACGCGGTGGGCGCGTCTGCCAGCGGGATGCGATGCGTGATCAGATCGGACAGCACCAGCTCGGGCAGCAGATCGAGCACTGTCTGTGAGCGCCGCGCGTAGTCCCAGCGCGCGCCGAGCGCGGGATTGAGCCGCCCCACCTGCGACGAGATCAGCCGTACCCGCCCACGATGAAAGTGCTCGCCGAGCATCAGCTGCACCGGCTTGGTGCCGTACCACGACGCGACGACGACCGCGCCATCCTGCACCACGTTGTCGATCGCCGATTGGAGCGCGTCACCCGATCCGCTGGCCTCGATCACCACGTCGGGCGCGCGACCCGCGTTGGCCGCCTGAATCTGATCGCGCAGATCGGCGGCCGGTTCCAGAACCAGATTCACACCCGCCCGCCGGGCCAGCTCCCGTCGCAGCGGCGCCGGCTCAACCGCGATCACACGGCGCGCTCCGGCTCGCCGCAGCACCTGCGCCACCAGCAGCCCGACGATGCCCTGCCCGAAGATCAGCGCGGTCTCGCCAAAGTGCAGCGGCGTATCATGCGCAATGTTGACGGCAGTTTCCAGGTTGGCGGTAAAAACGCCCAGCAGCGGATCGATGCGCTCGGGCAGGCGCAGCGCGCCGGCAGCCGGAAGATTAAAGATCGTCTGGTGGGGATGCAGCGCGAAGACCAGATCGCCGGGCGCGTGGGTGGTCACATCCGGTCCGACATCGCGCACCCGGCCGACCGCCGCATAGCCGTATTTGATCGGAAAGCCAAAGCTGCCCGCCAGCGTCGGCAGATCCAGCGGCAAGTCGGGCAGCACCTCGCCGCGATACACCAGCCGCTCGGTTCCGTGGCTCAGCGCCGACGCGATCGTTTGCACGCGCACCTGTCCCGGCCCTGGCGGTGGCACAATCTCGGTGCGCAGCTCGACCGTACGCGGCGCGCTGAACCACACCGCCCGCGCCGTCAGCGACTCAGTCATGCGCCTGCTCCTCCGGGTAGACGATCTCGCCGCTGATGATCAGATCCGCGCCGTAGTGTTGCACCGACAAACTTTCCAGCCGCAGCGAGTCAGACAGCGATATGATGCCCAGCTCACCCACCGCCTCGATACCAACGCCAAGGATCTTGGGCGCAACACACACCGCCAGCCGATCGGCCAGCCGCGCCCGTAGCAGCGCCGTGAGCAGCGCCGCGCCGCCCTCGACCATCAGCGAGCCTACGCCAGTTTCGTGCAGCGCACCGAGCAGCGCGGCAAGATCGACATGGCCTGCGTGGTCGGCGGGCAGCACCAGCACGCGCGCCCCAAGCTGCTGCGCGGCTGCGATCCGCTCGCCGGGAGCGCGCGAGGTCACAGCGAGCAGCGTTCCTGTCGCCGCGCCATCGGCCAGCACCGCCGCCGTCCACGGCGTGCGCAGCGCGCTATCGACAACAATCCGCAGCGGATCGCGGCCGGCGACGTGGCGCACCGTCAAACGTGGATTATCGATCAGCACCGTGTTCACGCCGACCATGATCGCGTCGTGCCGGGCGCGCAGCGTGTGCGCAAACACCAGCGACTCGGGGCCACCGATCCACTGCGAGCTGCCGCCGCGAGTCGCCAGCCGCCCGTCGAGAGTCTGGGCATAGCTCAGAGTGACGCGCGGTCGCCTCAGGTCGCCCGTGCTCATGGCGTGCGGCGGCGCACAATCTCGACCGCCGAGCCGTGCAGCACGGTCGGGCCGAGCCGCACATGCGGCTTGCGAACTTTCACGCGCACTGCCTGGACCAGCTCGTGCTCGCCAAGCACCGCCGCCGCGATCCGCTCGGCGACGGCCTCGGTCAGATTCAGCGGCGGCCCCTCCACAATCGCGCGGGCCTGCTGGTACACCTGGCTGTAATCCACGGTTGCCGCCAGATCGTCGGTCTCGCCCGCCGCCCGCAGATCGCAGTGCAGCTCGACATCCACGACGAACTGCTGGCCCAGCGCGCGCTCAGCCTCCAGCGTGCCGTGATAGCCCCAAAAAATCATTCCTTCAAGCAAGATCCGGTCAGTTTCCATGCGCCTCCTCGGGTTTGCGCGCCGCCAGCCCGTACATCAGCGGCAGCGCCGGCACGCCGTCGGGCGGATACATGCGCCGATCCGCGTCGGCCCGCATCTCCGTGAACGGACGCTCGCCATTGACGTACGGATACTCGTGCAGCGCCGTGATCATCAGGCCGGCCTCCGCCAGCGCCGTCACGACCTCGCCCAGGCCCCACTGGTGCAGGTAGCACGGCTCGGGATTGACAAAGTCCTGGATGCCCTCGGCATAGCCGCTCGGCGTCAGCCCGCCCTCGGATGCGCCCACATAATCGCCGATGCCGGGCAGCGCCAGCCGCCGCCCCCGCGCCGGATAATCCGCCGCCAGCCGCCAGCCGCGATCGAACATATTCGAAGCCGGATGAAACTCGACCAGCACGAAGCGACCGCCGGGCTTGAGCACCGCCGCGATGCCGCGCGCCCAGGATTGGAGATCGTCGAGCCAGCAGATCACGCCGTACGCGCAGTAGACGATGTCGAAGCGCTGCGCTCCGGCGGCGGTCTCGCGCAGCCACTCGTACACATCCGCGCGCACAAAGGTTGCCGGCAGCTCGGTGGCCGCCGACAGCTCACGCGCGCTGGCGATCGCGCTGTCGCTGAGATCCACGCCCGTCACGATCGCGCCGAGCTGCGCCAGGCTGAGCGAATCCTGGCCGGTGTTACACAGCAGATGCGCCAGCGTGCGGCCCGCAACATCGCCGAGCAGCGCGCGCTCCTCGGCAAAGAGCGTCGAGCCGCCGCCGCGAAAAAACGCCGCCTGATCCACGTGGTGGCTTTCGTGGGCCGGCACAACCGCGTTCCACGATCGTCGATTTTGTTCACGCTGTGCTTGCTGATTCAACGCCACAATCTTTCCTTGGCGAGCAGGGCTGCTGCGGCTCATTGTATCAGGAAATCGCCTGAAGCTTGCCTGTCGATCCGGGCTGCGAATCATTTGACACCGTATAGGCCGTAACGTATACTGCAACTAATAAAGCTAGTAGCCGGCGCATAACCTCTGCCTGCGATCCGTAACAGATTCTTTATTCTGAATAGATGCCGCCTTGATGACACAATCGAAGCATAACAAAAGCATATATAGCCCCTGATATAGTTTTTTCCACATACAAGCTCTCGCATATCTTCTTACGGGAAGTGATATTGAGCTTCACTTAGCGCGTCATCGCTAAGGCAGATCCAGATGTGCCGCAAAGAAATAAAGTATCCTCTACGATAACGACTGAATTTCAGGCTAAACTTCTTTGATCACCTCCTGAAGCAATCGACTTGTCGTCGCCGACAAGAGCCGCTCGGATCGCAACCGATCCACGAGCACCCAAAGCAAACGCACGAGCCACCGGCCTTTAAGCATCCGAGGCAGCGCAATCAGCCTGTGCAGCGCCCGGCCGCTGGACGATCAGCAAACATGTCAGGCCATAGCGTCGACGACGCAAGGATCTGAAATCATGACGCTCATCGAGTTCTTGTCGCATCTGCGCCAGCTAGGCGTACAGCTGTGGTCGGAGGATCATCAGCTGCGCTACAGTGCGCCCAAAGGCACGCTCACGCCAGCGCTGCGTGCGGAGCTTGTCGAGCGTAAGGCCGAGATTCTTGGTTTCCTGGAGGCTGCTCAGGCCGCAGCGCACGAGGCCAGGCCAGCGATTCAGCGCCGGGTCCGCGACGAGCCGACGCCGGCCTCGTTTGCGCAGCAGCGGCTGTGGTTTCTGCACCAGCTGGAGCCCGAGAGTCCCGCCTACACGCTGGCGGCGATCGTTCGCCTGACCGGTGAGCTGGATGTCGACGCGCTGACCCGCAGCCTGCATCTGCTGCGCCGGCGTCACGAAGCGCTGCGCACGACGTTCACCCAGAGGGTACCCGTCAGCGACGATCGCCTGGTCCAGCAGATCGCGCCGCCTGATGCTGCCGCGCCGCTCCCCGTGATCGATCTCGCAGCGCTGCCGCTACACGACCGCGACGACGAAGCCACGCGTCTGGCACAGGCTGCCGCGCGAGCGCCGTTCGATCTGACCAGCGGCCCGCTGCTACGCACCACGCTGCTGCGCCTGGACGAGCGAACACACTGGCTGGTGCTGGCGCTGCATCACGCGATCGCCGATGGCTGGTCGCTGAGCGTTTTTGCGCAGGATCTGGCGCGCTTCTACGCCGCTGCCCTTGAGCAGCGCGCCACCGCCGAGATCGCGCCACCGCTGCCGATTCAGTATGCCGACTACGCCGCCTGGGAGCAGCAGCGCTTTGAGCAGACCGGCGCAGATCGGCAGCTTGAGTACTGGCGCCGACAGTTAGCCGGAGCGCCGCCCACGCTCGATCTGCCCGGCGATTATTCGCGTCCGGCCCAGCCCACCTTTCGCGGCGCGCAGCTCCCGGTCACGATTCCGGTCGATCTCACGGCGGCGCTCAGGCGGCTGAGCCAGGCCCATGATGCCACGCTCTTTCAGACACTGCTGGCCGCGTTTCAGGTCTTGCTGAGCCGTCTCAGCCATCAGACCGATATTCTGGTCGGTACGGCCGTCGCGAATCGAGCGCACTCACAGACCGAGCAGGTGATCGGCTGCTTCGTCAACACGCTGGTGCTGCGCGGCGATCTTTCGGGAGATCCGACCTTTGAAGTCTTGCTTCAGCAGACGCGACAGACCATGCTGGACGCCTACGCCCATCAAGACGTGCCCTTCGATCTGCTGGTCGCGGAGCTTCAGCCGGTACGCGACCAACGCCATCAACCCTTATGTCAAGTGATGTTCACGCTCCAGAACACGCCGCCGCTAGTGACCAGCCTGCCTGGCTTGACGCTGACGATCGAGCCGATCGACACGGGAACTGCCAAGTTCGATCTGACGCTGGATCTACGCGAAACAGCGGCCGGGCTGGAAGGCGTTTTCGAGTACAACACGGATGTGTTCGCGCCCGCGACGATCGACCGCTGGAGCGCGCATTTCATCACGCTGCTGGCGACGATCGCCGAAGCTCCTCAGCGGCCGATGCGCTCACTGCCTTTGCTGGCGGCCGGCGAGCTGCGCGAGATTCTGCACATGGGCAGCGGGGCCGAGCAGCCGATCCCGCAAGACTGCTGCGCCCATGAACTGATCAGCGCCCAGGCTGCACGCACACCCGAAGCGATCGCGCTGGTGTCGCACGAGCGGCGCCTGAGCTATGCCGAGCTTGAGATGCGTGCGAACCGGCTGGCGCATCTGCTGCAAGCGCGCGGCGTCAAGCCGGAAACGCGCGTCGGCGTCTGCATGGAGCGCTCGCCGGATCTGATCGTGGCGCTGCTGGCGATTCTCAAGGCCGGCGGCGCGTATCTGCCGCTCGATCCGGCTTGGCCTGCCAGGCGCATCGATCTGATGCGGGCCGATGCAGGCGTCGATCTAGTGCTGACGCAGCAGTCATGCACTGAAGTGCTGGCAAGCACTGGAGCTGCCCTGCTGTGCCTGGATCGCGAGACGGCCACGATCGCGCAGCAGCCGGAGTCGCCGCTCGCCGCGCCGGTACACGCCGACAACAGCGCGTATGTCATCTACACTTCGGGCTCGACCGGCCAGCCCAAGGGCGTGATCGTCACGCAGCGTGCGCTGGTCAGCCACATCTTCGCGATCCGTGAGCGCTACGAGCTGCGCGCCAGCGATCGCGTGCTCCAATTTGCCAACGTCACCTTTGATGTCGCGGTCGAAGAAATCTTTCCCACGCTGGCGAGCGGCGCGACGCTCGTGCTGCGGCCGGACGAGCATGTGCTGTCGATCCCTGACCTGTACACCTTGATCGAGCGCGAACACCTGACCGTGCTCAATCCACCCACCGCCTACTGGCACAGCTGGGTCGAAGAGCTGGCGCAGCGTAATATTGCGCTGCCTCGCTCGGTTCGTCTCGTGATCGGCGGCGGCGAAGCGATCGTGCCCGAGCGGCTCAAGTCCTGGCAGCAGCTGGTTGGCTCGCGAGTGGGCTTGATCAATGCCTACGGCCCCACCGAGACCACCGTCAGCGCGACCAGCTACACGGCCACAGGCGACGAATCGGTCACCGCGACGGTGCCGATCGGCCGGCCGATGGCCAACACCCACCTCTACATCCTCGACGCCGCGCTGCAACCTGTGCCGATCGGCGTGATCGGCGAGCTGTACATCGGCGGCGAGCGCGTGGCGCGCGGCTACCTCAACCGGCCAGAGCTGACCGCCGAGCGCTTCATCCCCGATCCGTGGTCCGGGTCGGGCACGCGCATCTACCGCACGGGCGACCTGGCGCGCTATCGAGCCGACGGCAACGTCGAGTTTGTGGGCCGCGGCGACAACCAGGTCAAAATCCGCGGCTTCCGCATCGAGCTGGGCGAGATCGAAGCGGCGCTGGCGCGGCATCCTGGCGTACGCGAGGCTGTTGTCGTGGCGCGCGCAGACCAGGGCGAGCAGCGGCTGGTAGCGTACGTCGTCGAGGAACAAAGGAACCGGGTGCCATGCCCAGAGGGCGCCCGGCGCACAAAAGAACAAAGTACCGCTGTTTCCCCCTCGCCTGTCGCAACCGATGGCTACCCTCTGGGTGCAGCCGGCCGAGGTTCGAGGAAGGGGGACGCGGGGGATGAGAGCCTGATCCCGAATCTCCGATCCTATCTCCGCGAACTGCTGCCCGAGTACATGATTCCATCGGTCTTTGTGCCGCTCGATACGCTGCCGCTCACGACCGGCGGCAAGATCGATCGGTGGGCGCTGCCGGCGCCGGAGCAGACGGAGTCACAGGCAAGCGACGGGATCGCGCCGCGCACAGCGGTCGAGCAGCGGCTGGCGGCGATCTGGAGCGAGGTGCTGGGCCGCCAGCAGATTGGCGTCGAAGACAGCTTCTTCGCGATCGGCGGTCACTCGCTGCTGGCGACGCGGGTCATCTCCCGCCTGCGCGATGCCTTCGCGATCGAGCTGCCGCTGCGCAAGTTCTTTGAGCGGCCAACGATCGCGGGGCTGGCACTGGCGATCGAGACCGCGCAGCAGGCCACACCAGCCGCACCAGTCGACAGCATCGGCGTCCTGGCGCGTGGCGAGTACAGCCCCGCGATCTTTCCGGCCGCGTTCGCGCAGCGACGCCTGTGGTTCCTGGATCAGTGGGACCCCGGCAGCTCGGCCTACCATCTCCCGGTAGCGCTGCGACTGGCCGGCGCTCTGGATACGCAGGCCCTGGAAGCGAGTCTGAACGCGCTGACGGCACGCCACGAGACGCTGCGCACGACCTTCGCCGGGTACCCTCAGGGTGTGGCACCCGACGGCGCGGACGGCCAGCCCGTGCAGCAGATCCACGCGCCACGCCCCTGGCTGCTGCCCCTCCGCGATCTGAGCCGGCTGCCGCTCACAACACAGCCTGAGGCGCTTGCGGCCGAGATCGCCGCCTTCACCCGGCAGCCCTTCGATCTCACCCGTGGGCCGCTGCTGCGCGCCCGGCTGCTGCGGCTCCAGCCAGCGGATGATCTCGATCAGCACCTGCTGCTGCTCAACGTCCATCACATCGTCGTCGACGGCTGGTCGCTGGACGTGCTGCTGCGGGAGCTAGCCGCGCTGTATAACGCCGCGCTCCAGGGCCTGCAACCCGATCTGGCGCCGCTGCCGATTCAGTACGCCGACTATGCCGCCTGGCAGCAGCAGCAGCTCCAGGGCGAGCGCTTCGAGCGTCTGCTGGACTACTGGCGCCGGCAGCTGGCGGGTCTTCAGCCGCTCGCCTTGCCCACCGATCATCCGCGTCCCTCGATCTCCTCCACGGCGGGCACTCGGCTGCCGGTTGCGCTAGCGCCCTCACTGGTAGCGCGGCTGAGTCAGCTCAGCCAGCAGAGCGGCACGACCATGTTCATGCTGCTGCTGGCGACGCTCCAGGTGCTGCTCCATCGCTACAGCGGCCAGACGGATATAGCGGTCGGCACGCCGATCGCTAACCGTACCCGCGCGGAGAGCGAAGGACTGGTAGGCTTTCTCGTCAACACGCTGGTGCTGCGCGCCGATCTTTCCGGTCGCCCGGCCTTTGCCGAATTGCTTCAACGCGTGCGCTCGATCTGTCTCGACGCGTACGCCCATCAAGATCTGCCGTTCGAGCTACTGGTCGAAGAGCTCCAGCCGGAGCGCAGCCTGGGCCAGCATCCACTGTTCCAGGTATTGTTTGTGCTGCAAACATTGCCGCCGATCGAGCCGGAGCTAGCGGGATTAGCGGTAGACATGCAGGCGCTAGATTCTGACAGCGCCAAGTTCGATCTGACGCTGGATCTCAGGCCAGGCGCTGACGGCGGGCTGCATGGCTACCTGGAATACGCTACCGATCTGTTTGAGACCACGACGATCCAGCGGATGCTGGGGCATCTCCAAACGCTGCTGCATGCGGTCGTCGCCAATCCCGAGGAGCGGATCGCGTACCTGCCGCTGCTGACCGACGCCGAGCGCCAACAAAGCCTGATCGACTGGAACCGCTCGGAGGCTGTGTATCCGCGCGATGCCGCCGTACACACGCTGATCGAGGCGCAGGCCGAGCGGAGCCCCGAGACTACCGCGATCGTTTTCGAGGGCGCGGCGCTGACGTATGCTGAATTGAACACACGGGCCAATCAGCTGGCGCATCATCTGCGGGCGCAGGGCGTCGGGCCGGATGTGTTGGTGGCGCTGATGGTCGAGCGCGGCCTGGAGATGATTGTCGGCATGCTAGCGATCCTCAAGGCCGGCGGCGCGTACGTTCCGCTCGATCCCGCCTATCCTGCCGATCGGCTTCAGTACATGCTCAGCCATAGCCAGGCTCCCGTGATCCTGACCCAGGCGGCGCTGGTCGAACGGCTGCCTGATCACCAGGCGCAGGTCTTCCGCCTCGACGCCGATAGGGAAACCCTGGCCGCACAGCCAACGACGAATCCGCCACGCGTGGTCTTGCCGGAGCAGCTGGCCTACATCATCTTCACATCGGGCTCGACCGGCCGGCCCAAAGGCGTGATGGTGCAGCAGCAGGGCCTGATCAACCTGGTCTATGGCCTGCGCGCCTACTTCGACGATCCCGCCGTGACAACGACCGGCCTGATCACGTCGATCAGCTTCGACATCTCGGTCAACCAGATCTTCCCGACGCTGATCTTCGGCCGCACGCTCCACATCATCTCCGATCCGGTCAAGTTCAATAGCCGCGCGCTCGTGCGCTACCTGGATGAGCAACAGATCCAGCTGCTCGACGCGGTGCCGTCGTACATCCAGGCCGTGCTGAACGAGGTCGCGCCCGAGCAGCCGACCAACACGCTGCGCTACCTGCTGATCGGCGGCGAGAAGATCGAGCAGCGACTCCTGGAGTCCGTCTTCGGGCAACTTGGGCCAGCGGTGCAGATCATCAACATCTATGGTCTGACCGAGATCAGTGACATCAACATCCTGGGGCCGATTCGCGCACAGGATATCGGCAAACCGATCACGGTGGGCCGTCCGCTGCACAATAATCGGATCTACATCCTGGACGCCTGCGACCAGCCGCAGCCGGTGGGCATCGCGGGTGAGGTGTGCGTGGCGGGCGCGAGCGTGTCGCGCGGCTACCTCCATCGCCCCGAGCTGACGGCCGAGCGCTTCGTGGTCTGTCCCTTTGAAGACAGCGAGCTCATGGTGCGCACCGGCGACCTCGGCCGCTGGCACGCCGACGGCACCGTCGAAATCCTCGGCCGGATCGATCACCAGGTCAAGCTGCGCGGCTTCCGCATTGAGACCGGCGAGATCGAGGCCGTGCTGGTGCAGCATGAGGCTGTGCGCGAGGCCGTCGTGGTCGTGCGCGAAGATCGACCGGGCGATGCGCGGCTGGTAGCGTATATAGAACCAAGAACTAAGAACCAAGAACCTAACGAAAGCCAAGCCGCAAATTCCCTTGGTTCTAGGTTCTGGGTTCTCGGTTCTCCGTTGCGCGAGTTTCTTGCGCAACGGCTCCCCGCCTACATGCTGCCGAGCGCGTTTGTGAGCCTGGAGCAGCTCCCGCACACGCCCAGCGGCAAGATCGACCGGCGCGCGCTGCCGGCACCCGAGCAGCACGACGATCAGGAGCAGCCGGCCGCCAGCCCGAGCAGCCCTACCGAGATCTTGCTGGCAGACATCTGGGCCACGGTGCTGGATCGGGCGCGAGTGGGACGCGATGAAAACTTCTTCGATCTGGGCGGCCACTCGCTGCTGGCAACCCAGGTTATCGCGCAGATCCGTACAACCTTTGCGGTCGATCTGCCGCTGCGCAGCCTCTTTGAGCATCCCACCGTCGCCGCGCTGACCGAGCAGATCGCCGCAGCACGCAGCCGGAGCAGCGGATTGCACACGCCGCCCCTGCGCCCACAGCCGCGCCCTGATGTGCTGCCACTGGCTTTTGCGCAGCAGCGGCTCTGGCTGCTGGCCCAGCTCGATCCGCACAGCACGGCCTATCACGTGCCGCTGCTGATTCGCCTGAGCGGGCCGCTGGATACACAGGCCCTGGAAGCGAGTTTGAACGCGCTGACGGCACGCCACGAGACGCTGCGCACGACCTTCGCCGGGTACCCTCAGGGTGTGGCACCCGACGGCGCGGACGGCCAGCCCGTGCAGCAGATCCACGCGCCCGTCGCCTGGCCGCTGCCCCGCGTCGACCTCAGCGGGCTGCCGCCCGAGGCGCTTGAAGCCGAGATCGGGGCTTTCACCCGGCAGCCCTTCGATCTCACCCGTGGCCCGCTGCTGCGCGCCCGGCTGCTGCGGCTCCCGCCCGCAGACGATCTCGATCAGCACCTGCTGGTGCTCAACATCCATCACATCGTCGTCGACGGCTGGTCGCTGGGCGTGCTGGTGCGCGAAATGGCGGCAAGCTACCGAGCGCTGCGCCAGGGTCTGCCGCCTGATCTGCCGCCGCTGCCGATCCAGTACGCCGACTATGCGCTCTGGCAGCGCGATTGGCTGTGCGACGAGCAGCTAGAGCGTCTGCTGAGCTACTGGCGTCGGCAGCTGGCGGATCTTCAGCCGCTTGCCTTGCCCACTGACTATCCGCGCCCCGCCGAGCCGACGTTCAAAGCCGTCGAACACGGCCAGTCGCTTTCGGCTGAGCTATCGGCGGGTCTGGCAACGCTGAGCCGTCAGTCGGGAGTAACGTTGTTCATGACGCTGCTGGCGGCGCTGGATGTGTTACTCTACCGCTACAGCGGCCAGGACGACATCGTGGTCGGCACCGACATTGCCAACCGCACGCAGGTCGAAACCGAGGGCTTGATTGGCTTCTTCGTCAACATGCTGGCGCTGCGCTGCGATCTGTCGGGCAATCCAACCTTTGCCGAACTCCTGAGCCGCGTGCGATCGGTCTGCCTCCAGGCCTATGCCCATCAGGATCTGCCCTTTGACATGCTGGTCAACGAGCTACAGATCCAGCGCGATCCGACTCGCGCGCCGCTGTTCCAGGTTGTGCTGGTTTTGCAAAACATGCCGCTGCCGGCGCTGGAGCTGGAGCAGCTAACCGTGGAGCCGCTGCCGGTCGATGCGGGAACCGCCAAGTTCGATCTGGTAATCGAGCTGATCGAGAGCGGCGGACAGCTGCGCTGTATGTTCAAATACGACAGCGAGATCTTCAAGGCGAACACCATCGCGCGCATGATCGAACAGTTTAGCGCAGTGCTGGACATGGTTGTGCGGCAGCCCGATGCAACGCTGCACAGCCTGGCGGAGCAGCTCAGCGCGGCAGACCACGAGCACCAGCTGCGCCAGGCCCGCGATCTCCGCGCCGCGCAGCAGCGCAAGCTCAAGGATGTTCGACGCAAGACGCTTTCCGACTCATGAGAAAGGATCGACAATGAGCAACCAGGAAGATCCCAAAATCCCCGCCAAGCGGCTGCCGGCTGCCAGGCGCAAGGCCGTGAGCATCGCAGATACTGCGCTGGTAAAAACCAGCCCGCTCTGGCCCGATCAATCGCTGCCGCTGCTGGTCAGGCCGGCCGTCGACGGCGTCAGCCTGCTCGAATGGGCAGCCGGCCAGCGTGAGCAGATCGAAAGCTGGCTGCTTGAGCATGGCGGCGTCTTGTTTCGCGGCTTCGACACGCGCTCGGTAGCGGACTTCGAGCGGTTCATCAGCGCCACGGCCAGCAACTGGGCCGAGTATCGCGAGCCCGCGACGCCGCGCAGCCAGGTCAGCGGCAACATCTACACCTCGACCGACTATCCCGCCGCGCAGCGAATCTTTCTGCACAACGAAAACTCGCATACCGAAAGCTGGCCGATGAAGATCTATTTCTTCTGCGTCACGGCCGCGCCCGAGGGCGGTGAAACGCCGATCGCCGATTGCCGCGCGATCTTCGAGCAGCTCGATCCGGCCGTGCGCCAGCGCTTCACGGAAAAGCAGATCATGTATGTGCGCAACTTCGGCGACGGCCTGGGCTATCCCTGGGAGCAGGTTTTCAAAACCGACGATCGCGGCGAGGTCGAGGTCTACTGCCGCAGCAACGGCATCGAGCCCGAGTGGAAAGCCGATAACGGCCTGCGCGTGCGCTATGTGCGTCCGGCCGTGGCGCAGCACCCGCGCACCGGCACGCCGGTCTGGTTCAACCACGGGACGTTCTTTCATATCTCCACCCAGGAGCCCGCGATTCGCGAGTCGCTGCTGGCGGCGATGCCGGTAGAAGATCTGCCCTACAACACCTACTACGGCGACGGCAGCCCGATCGAGCCCGAGGTACTGGAGCATCTGCGCGCCACCTACGACAGCAACACCGTCGCGTTTCGCTGGCAGGAGGGCGATCTGCTGATGCTCGACAACATGCTGGTAGCGCATGGCCGCGCTCCGTTCAGCGGCCCGCGCAAGATCGTCGTCGGCATGGCCGAGCCCTGCCACTGGTCGGATATTCAGCGCTGAGGTTTATGATCATGCAGCCAAGCGAAGGTTTTCGCCTTTCACCGCAGCAGAAGCGGCTCTGGCAGCTCCAGACCGGCCAGAGCACAGCGTATCGCACTCAGGGAGTCGTGTTGATCGAAGGGCCGCTCCAGGCGGAGAGCTTGCTGGCTGCGCTTCAACAGATCGTCGATCGCAACGAGATCCTGCGCACAAGCTTTCACCGGCGGGCGGGCATGGCGCTGGCGGTTCAGGTGATCGCTGACGAGACCACGCCGACGCTGGAGCAGCACGATCTCGGCGCTGCTTCGCCCGAGCAGCAGGCTACGCGCATCGAAATGCTGCTGGATCAGCTGGCCGAGCAGCACCGTGATCTCGGGAGCGGATCGCTGCTGCGCACGGCGCTGGTCCGGCTGGGAGAGTCGCGTCACGCGCTGCTGCTGAGCCTGCCCGCGCTGTGCGCCGACGCCGCGACGATCGGCAACCTGGCGCGGGAGCTGGCGCAAGCCTACGCGGCCGAGCCCTTCGCCGATGATCCCACCCAGTACGCCGACGTCGCCGAGCTGTTCAACGAGCTGCTCGACTCCGACGACACCGAGTCGGGGCGCGACTACTGGCGGCAGCAGGAGCCTGGGCCGAGCGTACAGCCCGCGCTGCCGTTGGAAACGCCGGCAGCCGATCGAACCTTCGCGCCACAGCGCCGGACACTCATGCTGGATCGGACGATCGCCGCGGAGATCGAGGAGTGCGCCCGGCAGCACAACACCAGCGCCGAGATCGTTTTGCTGGCCTGCTGGCAGATCTTGCTCGGACGACTGAGCGCGGCAGACGCGATCGTCGTCGGCACCTTGTACGCCGGGCGAACCTACGAGGGCCTGGACAGCGCGCCGGGCCTGTTCGCGCGCTACGTGCCGGTGCGCTGCCAGCTCGACGCGCAGACGACATTTTCCGCGATCGTGCAACAGATCGCGCGCTCAGCCCAGACGATCGAGCAGCTGCAAGAATATTTTTCCTGGGATCTGTACAGCGGTCAGGCCGCCGGGGAGCAGCCGGGTTTTGCCTTTGGCTTCGACTACACGCGCTATCCCGCCGCCTTCAGCGCCGCCGATCTGCGCTGGACGATCCGGCAGCAGAGCGATTGGATCGATCGCTTTAAGCTGCGGCTCGCGTGTGCCGCGCGTGAGGAAGCGCTGGCGATCGATCTCCACTTCGATCCAAACAGCTACGCCGCTGCAGACGCTCAACGGCTGATCGAGCGCTTCGGCACGCTGCTGCTGGCGGCGATCGCAGACGCGCAAACGCCGATCGCGGAGCTGGCGATCATCGGGCCGCAGGAGCGCCACTGGCTGATCGCCGGGCTCAACGCGACACAGCACGAGCGGCAGGTCGATCGCAGCCTGCACCAGCTGTTCGCGGAGCAGACCGCACGCACGCCGGATGCCTGCGCGGTGATCTATGAAACGGGTACCCGTGAGCGGGTGGCCTTGAGCTACACCGAGCTGGACGAGCGCGCCAACCGGCTGGCGAACTTTTTGCTTGAGCGCGGCGTCGCCCAGAGGGCATCCGCGGAGACCGCTGTAGCGCTGTGCGTCGAGCGCTCGGTCGAGATGATCGTTGGGGTGCTGGGCATCTGGAAGGCGGGCGCTGCCTACCTGCCGCTCGATCCGTCCTACCCGGCGGAGCGGCTCCAGTTTGTGCTCGGAGATGCGCAAGCGCCGATCCTGCTCACGCAGCAGCATCTGCGCGACCGATTCAGCGCTGAGTCGCTGCGCTCGACGCACGTGATCTGCCTGGATAGCGACTGGCCCGCGATCGCCGGTGCCAGCGCAGAGCAGCCCGCGCCCCAGGTCAGCGCCGACAACGCAGCCTACGTGATCTACACCTCGGGCTCGACCGGCACACCCAAAGGCGTGGTCGTGCAGCATCGCTCAGTCGTCAACCTGCTGGCGGGGCTGGATCGCGCGATCTATGGTGAGGCTGCGACACCGCTGCGGGTGAGCATGAACGGCCCGCTGGTCTTCGATACCTCGGTCAAGCAGATGGTGCAGCTGCTGCGCGGCCACACGCTGGTGATCGTGCCCGAGGAGCTGCGCCTCGATCCGCCGGCGCTGAGCGCATTTCTTCAGGAGCAGCAGGTCGATGTTTTCGATTGCACGCCGTCACTACTCAAGCCGCTACTGGAAGCCGATCAGCTCGGCGCGTATCCAGCGCGCTTTTTGATCGGCGGCGAGGCGATCGGCGAGGCGCTCTGGCAGACGCTGGCGCAAATCGAGGATCACCAATTCTACAATCTCTACGGCCCCACAGAGTGTACCGTCGACGCGACGATCAGCCGGATCGACGGCTCCACGCCCACAATCGGCCGTCCGATCGCCAACGTCGAGGTATATCTGCTGGATCGCGAGCAGCAGCTTGTGCCGTTTGGTCTGCCCGGCGAGATCTGCATCGGCGGCGCGGGCGTGGCGCGCGGCTACCTCAACCGGCCGGATCTGATCGCCGAGAAGTTTATTCCCGATCCATTCGGTGAAACCAGCGGCGCACGCTTGTATCGCACCGGCGACCTGGGCCGCTACCGGGCTGACGGCGCGATCGAGTATGGGGGCCGCATCGACGATCAGGTCAAGCTGCGCGGCTTTCGCGTCGAGCTGGGCGAGATCGAGAGCGTGCTCACGCAGCATCCCGCCGTGCAGGACGCCGCCGTGATCCTGCGCTCCGAGGAATCTCAGCGTCTGATCGCCTATGTGGTGCCGGATGCGCAGAGCGCGTTTACGGTGCGCCAGCTGCTGCGCCTGGAGCGCGAAGGCCGGATCGCGCGGGACGCCATCTACGAGCTGCCCAACGCGATGGTTGTCGCGCAGGTCAACAAGAACGAGACCGAGTTTCTTTACAACGAGATCTTCGCGGAGCAGGCTTACCTGCGCCACGGCATCACCCTCGCCGCCGACGCCTGCGTCTTCGATATCGGCGCGAACGTGGGCATGTTCGCGCTCTTCGTCGGCCGGCACAGCCCCAGCGCCACGATCTACGCCTTCGAGCCGATCCCGCCGGTCTTCGAGGTGCTGCGCACCAACGCCCAGCTTTACAACTTCAAGATCGTGCCGCTGCCCTACGGCCTGGCCGAGAGCGTCAAGGAAGCGACGTTCACCTACTACGCGCACGCCTCAACTATGTCGGGCCGCTACGTGGACGCCGACGAGGAGCGCGCGGTGATTCGCTCGCTGCTGCTGACCCAGGAGCAGGAGCGCAGCGACGGCGCGCGGCTAGATGCGGCGCTGCTGGACGAGATGATCGCCGAGCGGCTGACCAGCGAGCGCTTTACCTGCCACCTGACGACGATCTCGGAGATGATGCGCCAGCACGCGCTGACGGCGATCGATCTGCTCAAGATCGACGCGCAAAAAAGCGAGCTGGATGTGCTGCTCGGCATCGCAGCCGAGGATTGGCCCAAGATTCGCCAGATCGTGCTGGAAGTGCACGACATCGCGGGGCGCGTGGCGCAGGTGCAGGCGCTGCTTGAGCGCGAAGGCTACAGCGTGGTCGTCGAGCAAGAAACCGCGATGGCCGGCACGCCGCTGTATGCCGTGTACGCCCGCCGAGCGGATCGTGAGCCTGCATCGAGCGTCGTCGCCGTCGAGCCGCAGCCAACCTGGGCCAAGCCCGATCGACTGACCGGCGATCTGCGGCGCTGGTTGAGCGAGCGGCTACCGGAGTACATGGTTCCGGCCGCGTTTGTGCTGCTGGAGTCGCTGCCGCTGACAACCAACGGCAAGTTGGATCGCCGCGCGCTGCCCGATCCAGAGCAGTCGCGATCGACTGCCAAACACAATTTCGTCGCGCCGCGCACGCGGGTCGAGACGCTGCTGGCGCAGATCTGGGCCGAGCTGCTGCACGTGGAGCGCGTCGGCATCGACGACAACTTCTTCGAGCTGGGCGGCGACTCGATCCTGTGTATTCAGGTCGTGGCGCGGGCCAACAAGGCCGGGCTGTCGCTGGCTCCTCGGCAGATCTTCGCCCACCAGACCATCGCAGAGCTGGCCAAGGTCGTCGGCGATGCGGCGGGAGTCGGGGAGACTCTGGGTGCCGAGCAGAACGATCGAGAGCCGCTGAGCAGCGCGCTGCCGCTGCTGCCCGCCCAGCAGTGGTTTTTCGATCAGGAGTGGCCGGATCTGCGCGCCTGGAACCAGATGATCGGCCTTGAGCTGCGGCAGCCGATCGCACCGGAGCAGCTTGAGCCGGTGCTGGTCGCGCTGATTCGCCACCACGACGCGCTGCGCTTGCGCTTCACCAGGACCGATGGCGGTTGGCGGCAGGAGATCGCGCCGCCCACTGAGCAGATCCCGTTCACCACGATCGATCTAGCGGATGTGCCGGACGCAGAGCAGGCCCAGGCGATCGAGCGGATCGCGGCGGATCTCAACGCGGATCTGGACCTCGGCGCCGGCATGCTGCTGCACGGCGCGCTGATCGAGCGCGGCTCTGCGCGGCCGGATTTGCTGCTGCTGGTCACACACGCGCTGGCGATGGACGGCTTCTCGCGGCGCATTCTGGCCGAAGATCTTCAGACGGCCTGCCAGCAGGTGCTCGCCGGAGAGCCGATCCGGCTGCCGGCCAAAACGACCTCGCTCAAGCGCTGGGCCGAGACACTGGTCGGCTACGCGGCAAGCGACGAGCTACAGCGCGAGCTTGACTACTGGCTCGCCACGGCCTCGGCGGCGGCCCCGCGACTGCCTCGCGACGCTCAGGATTCATCAGCGATCGACACGCCGCAGACCGTGGTGATCACGCTGGACGGCGAAGAAACCCGCGCCCTGTTGCAGGATGTCCCGGCCGCCTATCGCACCGAGATCAACGACGTGCTGCTGGCGGCGCTGGCGCTGGCCTGTGAGCAGTGGAGCGGCCGGCCCACGCTCGCACTGGATCTGCGCGGCCACGGGCGCGAGCCGATCGGCGAAGGCATCGATCTGTCGCGCACGGTTGGCTGGCTGACCGGCATCTTTCCGGTCGCGCTGGATCTCGGCGGCGCAACGGAGCCTGCGGCGGCGCTGGTTGCCGTCAAGGAGCAGCTGCGCCGGATTCCGAATCACGGCATCGGCTACGGCGTGCTGCGCTATCTCAGCCACGACCCGATCGCCCGGCGTCTGCGCGAGCTGCCCCGGCCCGAGATCAGCTTCAACTACCTCGGCCAGTTCGATCAGGTGCTGCCCGAGCAGACTTTTGGGCTGGCCGCCGAGATGGTCGATCCGTCGAGCGGTCTGTGGAGTCCCGGCTATCTGCTGGAGATTCAGGGCGGCGTAGTCGGTGGGCAGCTGCGCCTGGCCTGGAAGTACGATCCGAGCCAGCATCAGCGCGCGACGATCGAGCGACTGGCCCAGGATTTTCGCGCGGCGCTGCGCGACCTGATCGCGCACTGCCAGTCGCCGGACGCGGGCGGCTACACGCCCTCGGATTTTCCGCTGGCCAATCTCAACCAGCAGGCGCTCGACACGATTCTGGCGCAAGTGCGCAAGACGCAAGGATAAGCACCCGGATGATGACGCTCGACACCACCCAGATCGAAGATATTTATCCGCTGACGCCGACCCAGCGCGGCATGCTTTTTCACACGCTCTACGCACCGCGATCGGCGGTCTACTTCCAGCAAGAAGGCTTTCTTGTCGCGGGCCAGCTCGATCGCGCGGCCTTTGTGCGAGCCTGGGAGCATGTGCTGGCCCGGCACCCGGTGCTGCGTACGGCGATCGTCTGGGAAGGGCTGGACGAGCCGGTGCAGGTGGTGTTTCGGCAGATTCGCCTGCCGCTGGCCGAGCACGACTGGCGCGACGTGCCGCCGGTCGAGCACGACGCGCGACTGGAAGCGCTGGCGCAGGCCGATCGCGACCGTGGCTTCGATCCGGTCGAAGCGCCGCTGATGCGCCTGACGCTGATCCGCCTCGCCGACGACAAGCATCACGTGATCTGGAGCCGTCACCATCTGCTGCTCGACGGCTGGTCGGTCGCGCTGATTCTGACCGAGGTGCTGCGCGCGTATGCCGCGTTTCGGCTGGGCAGACAGCCCGATCTTGAGCGACCGCTGCCGTATCGCAACTATCTGGCCTGGCTCCAGCGACAGAACAGCGCCCAGGCCGAAGCCTACTGGCGCAAGGAGCTGGCGGGATGGACACAGGCCACACCGCTGGGCGTCGATCGGCCATCGTCGCAGCCGCCGGGCCACGAGCAATACACCGAAGCCTGGGCGCACATCGCGCCGGAAACCACGGCGGCGCTGCAAGCCCTGGCGCGCGCGCATCGCATCACGATCAACACCTTGTTTCAGGGAGCCTGGGCGCTGATGCTGAGCCGCTACAGCGGCCAGGAAGAGATCCTGTTCGGCGCGACAGGCTCCGGCCGCCCGACGACAATTCCGGGCGTCGAGTCGATGGCCGGACTGCTGATCAACACCCTGCCGGTGCGTGTGCGCGTTACGCCGAGCGAGCCGCTGATTCCCTGGCTCCAGCGCATCCTGGCGCATCAGGGCGAGTCGCGCCACTACGACTACAGCTCGCTGGTAGACATCCAGAGCTGGAGCGACATGCCGCGCGGCCAGTCGCTCTTCGACAGCCTGCTGGTCTTTGAAAACTTTCCGCGCGAGTTCAACCAGGAGGCGCGCGCCAGCAACCTGGTATTCAGCAGCGCGCACTCCTTCGAATGCACCAACTATCCGCTCAATCTGGCGGTGCTGCCCGGCGATGGGCTGCACCTGCGCGCGATCTACGATGTCGATCGCTTTGACCGCGCGACGATCGAGCGCCTGCTGGGCCATCTGCAAACGCTGCTGGCCGGCATGCTGGCCGATCCCCACAGCCGCATCGGCGATCTGCCGCTGCTGACCGAGGCCGAGCGCCAGGATCTGCTGCGGCTGGGCGCTGCCATACAGCACGTCGACGGCACGGCGGAAACGATCGTGCAGCGCTTCGAGCGCCAGGCTGCGCGCACACCCGAGGCGATCGCGCTGAGCTTCGAGCAGCGGCGGCTGAGCTACGCTGAGCTGAACGCGCGGGCGAATCAGCTGGCGCACTACCTCCGAGCGCGCGGCGTCAGGCCCGAGATGCGCGTCGGCATTTGCATGGAGCGCTCGCTTGACCTCGTCGTCGGGCTGCTGGGCATTTGGAAAGCCGGCGCTGCCTGCGTGCCGCTCGATCCCACCGATCCGATCGCGCGCATTGTGGCGACGCTGGATCAGGCCGAGGCAGCGCTGCTGCTGACCCAGACGCGACTGGTGCGTGACGTTCCCGAGCTCGGCGCGCGGCAGTCGCAGATTGTGCGCATCGACACCGATTGGAGCGCGATCAGCCAGGAGTCCGGCGCCCATCCTGAGCCGGTCGCCACGAACGAAAATCTGGCCGTGGTCTTCGTTACAGCCAAAGGCGCGGCCCTGATCGAGCATCGCGCATTGTGGAGCCGCCTGGAACAGCTTCAGCAAACGTTTGATCTCGCGCCCTCGGATGTGGTCTTGCACAAGGCCGCGCTGGCGAGCGAGACGGCCAGCTGGGAAATCTTGTGGCCGCTGCTGTCAGGCGCTCGGGTCGTGATCGCGCTGCCGGAGGGCCAGGACGATCCCGACTACCTGCGCCAGGTGATCGCCGAGCAATCGATCAGCCTGCTGCATCTCAGCCGCTCGGCGCTGCTGGCGGCGCAATCCAGCCTGGCGGGCCTGCGATCGCTGCGGGCCGTGCTGTACAGCGGCGAGCTACTGCCCGCGACGCCGGCAGCCTTGGACGCGGAGCTTTACCGGCTCTACAGCCCGCCGGAGGCCGGCGCGTACGTCGTCCAGCGCCACCCGCAGTCTGCGGATCACCTGATCGCGCCGGGAGTCTATGTGCTCGACGCGGAGCTGCGTCTGCTACCGCGCGGCGTGACCGGCGACCTCTACCTGGCCGGGCCGGGATTGGCACGCAGCTACCTGGCCGACGACGCCGCAACCGCCGGCGCCTTCATTCCCGATCCTTTTGCGAGTGCTCCTGATGCGCGGCTCTTCAAATCCGGCGATCGCGGGCGACGGCTCAGCGACGGCTCGATCGAGCTGGTGGACGCGGCCACGCGGCAGGTCTGGATCGAAGGCCAGCGCATCGATCTCAATGAAGTCGAGGCGGCGCTGCTCCACGATCCGAGCGTGCAGGATTGCGCGGTGCTGGCGCGTACAGCCGCCGACGGCGAGCGGGCGCTGGTTGCCTACGTCGCAACCGGCAAAGCCTTGATTCCTGAGCAGCTCCGCTCGCGGCTGCGGGCCAGACTGCCTGAGGCGCTGTGTCCGGCGGCGTTTATTCCGCTGACGCGACTGCCGCTGACGGCGAGCGGCCAGGTAGATGAGCAAGCGCTGGCGCAGATCGAGCTGATCGATGGGGAGCTGGCGCAGCGCTGGGAGTCCGAGGCCCGCGCGCTGCCGGAGTTCGAGCAGGTTGCGGTGGTTGTGCAGCAGCCGGTCGAGCGCCCGCCGGCGCTGCATCTCGGCGATCTGCTGCCCGACTGGAAGCGATCGAGCGAGCGCGCCGAGTCTGTCGCGACCGAATCCACGGCGATCGCGCCGGCCGAGCTCCAGGGGCCGCCCGCGCTGGCCGACGGCGGGCCGCTGCTGATCCCGGACGACGCACCGACGACACTGGCCGAGGCGCTGATCCAGACGGCGACACGATGTCCTGAGCATGGCATCGTCTATGTGCAGACCGACGGCTCGGCCATCACCCAAAGCTATGCCGAGCTGCTGGCCGAGGCAAGCCGCGTGCTGGCCGGTTTGCAAGCGCGCGGCTTCCAGCCCGGCGACCGCGCGATCCTGCATATCGAGCGGCTGAGCGACTATCTGCCGGTTTTCTGGGGCTGCATTCTCGGCGGCATCACGCCGGTAACGGTCGTCGTCGCGCCGGCCTACGTCGAGAACAACAGCGTCGTCAATAAGCTGTACAACGTTTGGGAAATGCTCGGCCACCCGCCGGTCCTGGCCAGCGCGCAGCTGATCGACCCGCTGCGCAGCCTGAGCGCGTTTCTGCCCACACAGGCTATGCAGATCCTGCCGATCGACGAGCTGCGCCAGTCCGTCGCGACTCCCGCGCTGCACCAGGCCGCGCCGCAGGATGTCGCTTTTCTCCAGCTAACCTCGGGCAGCACCGGCGTGCCCAAGTGCATCCAGGAAACAAACCGGGGCGTGATCAGCTACGTACACGCGTCGCGGCAGGTGAACAAGCTCACCGCCGACGATGTGGCGCTCAACTGGCTGCCGATCGACCATGTGGGCGCGCTGATCATGTTCCATATCCGCGATCTATACCTCGGCTGTCATCAGATTCAGGTCAGAACCGATATGATTCTGGCCGAGCCGCTGACCTGGCTGGATCTGATCGAGCTCTACTGCGTGACGCACACCTGGTCGCCCAACTTTGGCTACAAGCTGGTCGCGGATCGACTGGCCGAGCAGCCGGGCCGCAGCTGGGATCTGTCATCGGTGCGCGAGCTGTTGAACGGCGGCGAGCAGGTCACGCCGACGGTTGTGCGCGCCTTCCTGGATCTGACTGCGCCCTTCGGCATCGCCACCCACGCGATGCAGCCGGCCTATGGCATGGCCGAAACCTGCACCGCCATGACGCATGTGCGCCGCTTCGACTTCACGGAGAGCATCGGCTACTTCGACAAGCAGTCGCTGCACGGCCAGCTTCAGCGCGTGCCGCCCGAGTTTGTGTCGGCGGTGGTGTTCGTCGAGGTCGGGCCGCCCAATCCCGGCGTGCAGATTCGCATCGTGGATCAGGCCAATCGCGTGCTGCCGGAAGGCGTGATCGGCCGGCTCCAGGTCAAAGGCGCGATCGTCACGCCGGGCTATCTCGATAATCCGGTCGCCAATGGAGAAGCGTTTACCGACGACGGCTGGTTTTACACCGGCGATCTGAGCATGATCCTGGACGGCCGTTTGATGATCACGGGCCGCGAAAAAGAAGTGATTATCGTCAACGGGGCCAACTTCTACTGCTACGAGATCGAAGACGTGGTCAAGCAGGTTCCCGGCGTGGAGGGCACCTCGGTTGGCGTCTGCGAAGTCGCCGATCCGCGCTCGGGCACCGAGGGCATCGCGGTCTGCTTCACGCCAACGGTGGCCACGCTCGACGAGCAGCTGGCGGTGATCGCTGCGATTCGGGCGCGCGTGGTAGCCGCGTTTGGTCTGAGTCCCGCCGCGATCGTGCCGATCCCAAAGGAGCAGTTTCCCAAAACCACCAGCGGCAAGATCCAGCGCACGCAGCTCAAAGCGGCGCTCGCCGGCGGGCAGTTCGACGCGATCCTCAAGGCGATCGATATTCGTCTGGCGAACAACAACACGCTGCCTGACTGGTTCTATCGCAAGGTCTGGCAGCCCAAGCGCGGCCACACGCTCAGGCCGCGCTCGGAGATCCGCCGCTCGCTGGTCTTTCTCGACACGCTGGGTCTGGGCGCGGCGGTTCGCGCCGAGCTAGCCAGCGCTGGAGTCGCGTCGATCGGCGTGGAGCAGGGCGAGGACTTCGCGCAGCTTAGCCAGACGCTGTACCGCATCGATCCGCGCAATCCCGAGCATTACCGCAGGCTGCTCGACGCGCTGGCGCAGGATCGGCCACTGATCGATCAGATCCTGCACCTGTGGAGCTACGCGCCGTCGAGCGACGAGCCCGCCGCCGCCGGCGACGCGATCGAGCGGGCGCTGGACGAGGGCCTGTACAGCCTGCTGTTTCTGACTCAGGCGCTCAACGCGGCGCAGGATCGCGCGGCCTCCGTGCAGCTGGATGTTGTTTCGAGCTTTGTCCAGTCGGCCGCGCCGGGCGATCGGCTGGCCTGCGAGCGCGCAACCATTCCCGGTCTTGTCAAGACGATCCCGCACGAGCTGGCCTGGCTCAACGCCCGCCATATCGATCTGCCGCTCGGCGACATAGCCACCAATGCGTCATACGTTTTGCGCGAAATCCGCACGGCCCACAAAGATCGCGAGGTCGCCTACCGCGACGGGCGACGGCTGGTGGTCGGGCTTGAGCCGGCCTCACAACCGGCAGCGGCGGCGGATCTGCCATTCAAAGACGGCGGCATGTACGTGCTGAGCGGTGGCCTGGGCGGAATCGGAGCGCTGATCGCGGCGCAGCTGGGCCAGCGCTACGGTGCCCGGCTGCTGATCCTCGGCCGCACACCGCTGCCCGAAGGCGATGATCAGACCGAGCTGGCCCAAACCTGGCGCATGGTGCAGCAGTCAGGCGGCGACGTGATCTACGCAGCCGTCGACATTTGCGACGCCGAGCAGCTGCGCGCGGCGGTCGCGCAAGCACAGCAGCGCTGGCAGCGCCCGATCGACGGCGTGCTGCATCTGGCGGGCGTGTATCACGACCAGCTACTGAGCGAGGCCACACGCGACAGCTTCGACGCGCTACTACGACCCAAGCTGCTGGGAGCCTGGAATCTGCACCAGCTGGTCAAAGATCGGCCGGGCAGCCTGTTTATCTCGTTCTCGTCGGTACACAGCTTCTTTGGCGGCTTCAACGTGGGAGCCTACGCCGCTGCCAACAGCTTTCTCGACGCCTTCGCCCACTACCAGCGCGCGTCGGGAGCGCTGAACAGCTACAGCTTCGCCTGGAGCATCTGGGAAAAGCTGGGCATCAGCCGCGAGCTTGAGGTTCAGGATCAGCTTGAGGCACGCGGCTACGCCACGCTCTCGCCGCAGCAGGGGCTCTACTCGCTGCTGGCCGGGCTGCGCTTGAGCCAGCCCTACCTGGCGATCGGCCTGGATCGCACCAGGCAGCCGATCGCGCAGGCGCTCGTCACAGCGCCGCATCGGGCGCAGGTGCTGCGCGGCTACTTCACCAGCGGCGACGCGGCTCCGATCGAGCAGTTGCAGCATCTCCTTGTCCAGGATCGCTTCGGGACGCGCAGCAGCTGTGATTTTGTGCAGCTCAAAGCGCTGCCGCAGACGGCCGAGGGCATGATCGACCGGCTGGCGCTGGCAGAGCTGGACGGCACGCACGCGCCGCGCAAAGCCAGCTATGTCGCGCCGCAGACCGAGTTCGAGCGCACGATCGCGGCGATCTGGCAATCGGCGCTGCGTATCGAAAAGGTCGGCATCCACGACAACTTTTTCGATCTCGGCGGCCAGTCGCTGCTGATGACGCAGGTGCAGGGCAAGCTGCGCGCGGCGCTCAACCGCGACATCTCGATGGTCGATATGTTCAAATATCCCACGATCAGCGCGCTGGCGAAATATCTCAGCCGCGAGCAGGCAGCGCCCGTGGTCGCGACAGCGCCGGCGACTTCGGCGGATCGCACGGCCAAACAAAAAGAAGCGATCGCCAGGCGCAAACAGCAGGCTGCTCAGAGGAGAAAAGAATGAGCGACACAGGCTTTTCCGATCCGCTGAACAGCATCGCGATCATCGGCATGAGCGGTCGCTTTCCGGGCGCGCCGACACTCGACGTATTCTGGCAAAACCTGTGCGACGGCGTCGAGTCGATCGCGTTCTTCTCCGACGACGATCGGCGGCTGGCAGGCGTCGATCCCGAGCTACTGCGCGATCCGCACTATGTTAAAGCGCGCGCCGTGCTTGACGACATCGATCGCTTCGACGCGGGCTTCTTCGGCTACACGCCGCACGAGGCCGAGATCATGGACCCGCAGCACCGGCTGTTCCTGGAGTGCGCCTGGAGTGCGCTCGAAGACGCGGGCTACGACGCCGAAACCTACACCGGCGCGATCGGGCTGTACGGCGGCGGCGCGCTCAACTACTACCTGCTCACCAACCTGCTCGCGAATCGCGGCGTGATCGGGCTGGGCGGCGAGCTACAGGCGCAGATCGGCAACGACAAAGATCATCTGACGACGCGCGTGGCCTACAAGCTGAATCTGACCGGACCCAGCGTCACGGTGCAGACCGCCTGCTCGACGGCGCTGGTCGCGGTGTGCATGGCCTGCCAGACGCTGCTGGCCTACCAGTGCGACATCGTGCTGGCGGGCGGCGTCTCGCTCGGCATCTCGGATCAGGCGGGCTATCTTTACCAGGAAGGCGGCATCGGCTCGCCTGACGGCCACTGCCGCGCCTTCGACGCGCGTGGACAGGGCACAGTCGGCGGCGATGGCGTCGGCGTGGTCGTGCTCAAGCGCCTGGAAGACGCGCTGGCCGACGGCGACACGATCCACGCGGTGATCGCCGGGTTCGGCCTCAACAACGACGGCACGGCCAAGGCGGGCTACACCGCGCCCAGCGTGCAGGGCCAGGCTCAGGCGATCGAGGCCGCGCATGCCCTGGCCGAGATCAACCCCGAGACGATCACGTATATCGAGGCGCACGGCACGGCCACCACGCTGGGCGATCCGATCGAGCTTGAGGCGCTGACCATGGCCTTTCGCGCTAAGACCGATAAGGTTGGCTTCTGCGCGATCGGCTCGGTCAAAACCAATATCGGCCATCTCAACACCGCCGCTGGCGTGGCCGGGCTGATCAAAGCTGTGCTGGCACTCAAACACAAGCGCATCCCGCCCAGCCTGCATTTTCAGCAGCCGAATCCGGCGATCGATTTTGCCGGTAGCCCGTTCTATGTCAACACACGGCTGGCCGCCTGGCGCGCAGGATCGGCGCCGCGCCGCGCTGGTGTAAGCTCGTTTGGCGTGGGCGGCACCAACGCGCATGTGGTGCTGGAAGAAGCGCCCGCTGCTGAGACGACCAGCGCGGCGCGGCCCTGGCAGCTGCTGCTGCTTTCGGCCAAAACCGAGACCGCGCTCGAAACGGCCACCGACAATCTGGCGACGTATCTTGAGCAGCATCCCAGCGCCGAGCTAGCCGACATCGCCTACACGCTCCAGGTTGGGCGGCGGACCTTCGAGCACCGGCGCGCGATCCTGTGCCGTGATGTGGCAGGGGCGCGTCAGGCGCTGGCAAGTCGCGATCCCAGCGTTGTGTGGACGCAGAGCGCCGAAGCGCAGGAGCCGCAGGTCGTTTTCATGTTTCCCGGCCAGGGCGCGCAGTATCTTCAGATGGCGGCCGGGCTCTACGAGACGGAGCCAGTTTTTCGCGCACATGTCGATCGCTGCGCCGAGCTGCTACAGCCGCGCTTAGGCTTTGATCTGCGCCAGGTGATCTATCCCGGCGCCGAGCACATGGCCGCAGCAGCCGCGCAGATTCAGCGGCCCGGCGTGGTGCTGCCCGCCTTGTTCGTGATCGAGTATGCGCTGGCGCTGCTCTGGCAGGGCTGGGGCATCCGGCCGCAGGCGCTGATCGGCCACAGCTTCGGCGAGTATGTGGCGGCGACGCTGGCGGGCGTTTTCAGTCTGGAAGACGCGCTGGCGCTGGCGGTCGTGCGTGGTCAGCTGATGGATCAGCTCGCGGCCGGAGCTATGCTCAGCGTGGCGCTGCCCGCTGCCGAGATCCGATCGCGTCTCGGGCCGCAGCTTTCACTCGCGGCGATCAACGGCCCGGCGCTGTGTGTCGTCTCCGGCCCCGTGGCGGCGATCGCGGAGCTGGAAGCAGCGCTGAAAGCTGAGAGCGTGGACTGCCGCAGGCTGCACGCCGACGCCGCGCCGCACTCCGCGCTGGTCGAGCCGATGCTTGAGCCGTTCACGGCCTTTGTGCGCAGCCTGGAGCTTGAGCCGCCGAAGATTCCTTATCTGTCGAATCTGACCGGCACCTGGATCACGGCCGAACAAGCTACCGATCCGCACTACTGGGCGCGGCATCTGCGCGAGACCGTGCGCTTCGCCGACGGGCTGCAAACGCTGCTCGACAACCCCGACACGATCCTGCTGGAAGTCGGGCCGGGCCGCACCCTGGCCACGCTGGCCAAGCTCCAGGCTGCGCCCGAGCGAATCGTGCTCACCTCGTCGCGCCATCCCTACGATCAAACGCCGGACGAGGTGTGCGTGCTGACCGCGCTGGCCGAGATCTGGCTGGCTGGCGGTCCCGTGAACTGGCAATGGTTCTATGCCAACGAACGTCGCCGGCGCATCCCGCTGCCGACCTATCCCTTTGAGCGCCAGCGCTACTGGATCGACCCGATTCCCAGCGCTGCCCAAATCCCCAGCGGCTCGCTGCGCAAAAAGCCGGATCTGGCCGACTGGTTCTACCTGCCTTCCTGGAAGCGCTCGCTGCGGCCTCAGCGCGCCGCCGCTAGCCACGACGCGACCTGGCTGATCTTCGCCGACGACTCCGGCATCGCGGCACAACTCGGCCAGCGGCTGCGGCAGCGTGGGCAGCAGGTGATCGACGTCCACGCGGGCGGTGAGTGGGCCAGGCTCGACGCGACGAGCTACACGATCGCGCCGGATCGACCCGACGACTACCGCATGCTGCTGGATGCGCTACAGGCTCAGGGCACGCCGCCGACGCGGATCGTCCATCTATGGAATGTTGCGGCTCACAGCCTGGCCAGCGCTGAGATCGCGGCCTTCTATAGTCTGCTCTGGCTGGCGCAGGCACTTGGCACACAGCCTACGCAGCAGCCGATCCAGCTCAGGGTGATCTCGCAGGCCATGCAGGCCGTCGCCGGAGAAACACAGCTGATCCCGGAAAAGGCGCTGCTGCTGGGTCCGTGTCAGGTGATTCCTGAGGAATATCCGCACATCAGCTGCCAGAGCATCGATATGCTGACACCAGCTGCGACGAACGGCTCGCAAGCTCTGCTGATCGATCAACTGCTGGCCGAGCTTGAAACGCCGATCGCCGATCCGGTGATCGCGTATCGTGGCCGCGACCGCTGGGTGCGCGCGTTCGAAGCTGCGCGCCTGGAGCCAGGTGACGATCACAGCACACTGCGCCGCCAGGGCGTGTATCTGATCACCGGCGGTCTGGGCGGCATGGGCCTTCAGCTGGCCGAGCATCTGGCGCGCAGCATGGAGGCGCGGCTGGTGCTGGTCGGACGCTCGGCGCTGCCCGCGCGCGAAAGCTGGCAGGAGTGGCTCGCCACGCACGCCCACGACAATCGAACCAGCGCCAGGATTCGCGCGGTGCTGGCGCTTGAGGCGCTCGGCTCCGAGGTTGTGCTGTGCAGCGCCGACGTGAGCGACGAATCGCAGATACGCGCGGTGATCGCCGAGACACTGGGCCGCTTCGGCGCGCTGCACGGGATCATTCACGCGGCCGGCATTCCCGGCGGCGGTCTGATCCAGCTCAAGACACGGGCGGCGGCTGAGGCTGTGCTGGCGGCTAAAGTCGCTGGAACCCGCGCGCTGGCCTCGGCGATCGCGGATCTGCCGCTCGACTTTCTGGTGCTCTGCTCGTCGCTGTCGTCGCTGATCGGTGGCTTCGGACGCGTAGACTATTGCGCTGCCAACGCATTTCTCGACGCATTTGTCCATGCTGCGGCGCTGCCGGCGCGCATCGTCACGATCAACTGGGACGCCTGGCAGTCCGTGGGTATGGCCGCCGAGGCGGTTCAGGCCGATGCCAATCTCGACGGCGAGCAGCTGCGCGCGGCCATCCGGCCCAGCGAGGGCGTCGCGGTCTTTGAGCGCATCCTGGGCGAAAGCAGCCTGTCGCAGATCATCGTCTCGACGCGCGATCTTGCGGCGCGTGCCAGCCAGATGCGCCGCGCCTCCCAGGATTTGGCCGCGCTCACGACGATCCAGCCGGCTGTCATGAAGCACCGGCGATCCGGGCGCCAGGCAAGCTATGTCGCGCCGCGCAGCGAGCTTGAGTCCCGGATCGCGGCGATCTGGCAGCGCGTGCTTGGCATCGAGCTGGTGGGCGTCGACGACAACTTTTTCGCGCTGGGCGGTCACTCGCTGCTCGCCGTGCAGCTGCTGGGCCAGCTTCAGCGCGAGATGCCCGGCGCCTCGCTCTCGCTGCAAACGATCTTCGCCGCGCCCACGGTCGCCGCGCTAGCCGCCACGATCGAGCGCGATCGGCAGGCGGATCAAACGCAAGCAGCGCAGCCGGATCTGCTGGCGCTGCTGCCGCGCATCGGCGACAGCGGCGAGGCCGAGCTTTCGTTCGCGCAGCAGCGGCTCTGGTTCATCGATCAGCT
>DASWTW010000462.1:0-16037 GCA_036401895.1 Herpetosiphonaceae bacterium
CGCCACGGACCCACCCCGTCCCATCTCGAACCGGGCCGTGAAACGTGGCAGCGCCGCGGGTACTGGGGCCTCAGCCCTGGGAGACAAGGTCCGTGCACCCTGACCACCACCAACACCCCTTCAGGAATACTCCTGAAGGGGCGGTTTGTTTTAAGATCTGCTCTTCTTCAAAGGATGCCACGCTTGCATGTCGGTTTCTTGAGCATTGGTATAAAACCTTTGACTATGCTACAATCGCGCCGTGCTCTCTACATGACCAGATGCGCGGCTCTGAAGTGTAGCTCCCGCGCCGCTCTCAGCATGAGGCGAGCAATGTTCTTTTCAGCAATGTTCTTTCTCCTCCGTGGGCTTCGGTCGTAAGCTCAGGCGCTAGCAGTCCTCTCCAGAAAATCGACAGTGTATCATTTGCCCTGATGCTGCGCCGCCTGGCGAAGGAAGAAATCATCTATTCAGGATTACTGATGCATAAAGTTGCAGTTTCGCTTGCGCCGCGCGATACTGACGCCTGTCTCCAAGCCCTGGAAACATGTACACCTCTTGCTAGCATGGCTGAGATCCGCCTCGACTTGATGGAGTCGTTTGATCTGCCTCGCCTGCAAGCGCTATCGCCTTGTCCGCTGATCGTTACGTGCCGTCCGCAGCGCGAGGGCGGACGCTTTGCAGGCAGCGAGCAGGAGCGCCTGGCAGTTTTGCGGCAGGCGATCGAGCTTGAGTGTGCATACATCGATGTCGAGTGGGACTGTATCGAAGCGTTCGCCGAGCGCGCAGGTATGAAGACGCAGGTGATTGTGTCGCGTCATTGGTTCGATCGGATGCCGTCGACATTTGACGAGGTGTACGCCGCTTTAGCTCCCCGCGCCGATGTTGTAAAGCTGGTTGGCCTGGCGCAGCAGCCTCGGGATCTGTTGCCGGCGCTATCGCTGCTGTGCAACGCCACAGGGCCGGTAATCGCTCTGGCGATGGGCGAGGTCGGCCGGCTGATCCGTCTGATCGGACCGTGCTTCCCGCAGTGTTTGCTGACCTATGGTGCGGCCTCGGATGCCGATGTTACCGCGCCGGGCCAGCTCTCCATAGCCGAGATGGTGCAGCGTTATCATCTGAACGCGGCCGATCACGATACTCAGATTCATCTCCACCTTTGCGCCGGCGATGAAACAGCTCAGGCGATTGCTGAGCAGAACGATACGGCTGTGCCAGGAGCGGATCTTTATTTGCCGCTTGTTGTTACGCTGGATCAGGTGGGCGAGATTGTCGCCGGGTTTCGCGCGCTCCTTCCTCGACTGATGATTACTTCTGATCCGCCGCTTGCTGCCGTGATTGCTAAGGGCTAGCTTGATCGGGTGGAGGAAGGATGCGGCTGATCGCAGGGCTTTAGGCGATGGGCAGGCACGAAAATTGATTAGGTGCGCTCTTTCGCGCTCATCTGAGCGCCCAGCGCCGCCTAGAGAAAGAGAAGTCCATGCCCACTGCATCGTTGACGCTGCTGTGCCTGTCGCATCTGAACTGGGACCACGTCTGGCAACGCCCGCAGCAATTGATGTCGCGTTTTGCCGGCTCCTGCCGAGTAATCTACGTCGATCCGCCCGAGATCCGGCCTGGAAGCGAGCCGCCGTGGCTTCAAGAGCGCCCTGGCTCTGATCCTGTTTCCGTGCTCCGTCCGATCTTCTCCCAAGACCTGCTTGATCCCGCCGGCCATGCTTATCGTTCTATGTGGCTTCGTCTGCTGCCGGCGGTGCTGGATCTCGCCGGGCCGAATACAATCCTGTGGGTCTTCTCGCCGCTGGCCGACTACCTGGTTGCCGCCGCTCAGCCGCAAGTTAAGCTGGCCGTCTATGATTGTATGGACGATCTGGCCAGCTTCAAGGATGGCACAGCCGAGATGCGAGTCCACGAGGCGCATCTGCTCACGCTGGCTGATCTGGTCTTCACTGGCGGTCGATCGATGTACGAGGCGCGCAAGGATCGGCATGAGCGCGTCTACTGCTTTGCCAGCGGTGTCGACGTGCAGCACTACGCGCCAGAAAATGTGACCCGCCTCACGCCCGCTGCGATCGCCGCAATTCCACAGCCTCGGCTCGGCTACTTTGGCGTGCTCGACGAGCGCATCGACTGGCCGTTGATCGCGATGATTGCCGAGCAGCGGCCCGATTGGCACTGGGTCTTGATCGGACCGACGGCAAAAGTCAATCCCGCCGAGCTGCCGCAAGCACCGAATATTCACTATCTGGGCCAGCAGCCCTACGCCGAGCTGCCGGGCTTGCTCCAGAGCTTCGATCTTGCGGTGATGCCCTTCGCCCTGAACGAGGCCACGCGCTTTATCAGCCCAACCAAAACGCTGGAATATCTGGCCGGCGGCAAGCTGGTGCTCAGCACGTCAGTGCCGGATGTCGTGGCGACCTACCGGGGCATTGTCAGTATCGCAGATGGAGCCGACGCCTGGATCGCGGAGATCGAGCGGCTGCTCAGCGTACCAGAGTCTGAGCGCGCGGCCCGGCGGCAACAGGCGCGGCCCTTGCTTGAGCGCGGCTCGTGGGATGGTATCGCCGCGCAGATGTGGACGCTCATGCAGGAGCAACTGCGCGAACGTTCGGTGTAAGATCATCTTTGGTCGTCAGATATGGCACATCGCTTGCTAATGTGCGTGCCTCCGTTCGCACCGCCGATCTCGGCGGTAGAGCAGGAGAGGACTATGCGCTGGCGACGATCACGCCCTCATTCACCTGCGCCGAGAGTATGCGCTTGCTCTCGGCGCTGTGATTCCTGGTGTTAAACAGATGATTGGCAATTTTGTATCAGAAAGACGACAAGAAGTCGTAGAAAGCACAGGTAGGCGGATGAACTCCAATGTGATCGCGGTCGTCGATGATGACGACGCTACGCTGGCCCCGCTGTTGCAAGCGCTGGGCTACCAGATCCTCGAAAAGCCGTTTCAGCCGCCCAGGCTGCTGGCCCAGATCGAGGCCGCGCTGCAACGCTGGCCACCGACCGATTAGGCCATCAGACCAATACTCAGCGAATACTCCACCGTCTGGCACACTTGCTGCTACCGTCCTGACGCATCTTAAAACTTCCTGGAACCGGTCGTTAGATTTTGGGAGACGCTTTCGGATGAGGAACGCTAGATGCAGATCGCCGATCTGACGGTCCAGATTCAAGAGATGCAGCGGCGGCTGGCAGACTTGCAGCAAGGATCTGGCGCAGATACGCAGCAGGAAGCAATCGCCGAGCAGGCGCTTGAGGATCTACAGATCAGTCTGGAAGAGCTGCGCGTCGTCGAAGAAGCGCTGATCGAACAAAATATGCTGCTGCTGGCGGCGCAAGAGGAGCTTACTGCCGAGCGGCAGCGCTACCAGGAGCTGTTCGACGGTGCGCCCGACGGGTATGTGCTGACCACGCCCAGCGGAATTATTCAGGAAGCGAATCAGGCTGCTAGCCGTTTGCTCAACATGTCGCGCGCCGAGCTCCAGGGCAAGCCGCTGCCGCTCTTCGTCGCCGAGGCCGATCGCCAGCAGTTCCGCAGCCGGCTCCACGAGCTGCGCGCCGCCGATCGCATCGAAGATCGAGAAGTTAGCTTCCATGCCTGGCGCGGCGAATCCTTTATCGGCGGGCTGAGCGCGACGCCGGTTCGCGATCGATCGGGACATCTCACCGCGCTTCGCTGGTCGATCCGCGACGTGACCGCTCAACGACAGGCTGAGGAGCAGATCCGCAGGCTCAACGCCGCGCTTGCGCTGCGTGTCGCCGAGCGCACAGCTGAGCTTGAGGCCGCCAACCGACAGCAGGATCAGCTGCTCCGCCGCGCCGAGGATGCGCTCAAAACCCGCGATATGTTCCTGACGATTGCCTCGCATGAGCTGAAAACGCCGCTGACCTCGCTGATCGGCTATGTGTATCTGCTCCAGCAGACTCTGGAGCGTCGTCAGGAGCCGCACGCTGACGAGCAAGCGGCGCTCCAGGTGATCATGCAGCAGTCGCAGCGGCTCAACCAGCTGATCGAGATGATGCTTGATCTGGCGCATCTGCAACACGACGAGATCCCGATTGCGCGCTGGCGCCTGGATCTCGCCGACGTAGCGCGACAAGTTGTCGCCAGGCTGCGGCCAACGCTCAGCCGTCATACTATCCGGCTCACCGTTCACGCCGAGCCGCTGCCCGTCCTAGGCGACATACGGCGACTATGCCAGGCGCTGGAGCACGTGTTGCAGAACGCTGTTAAATACAGCCCGCACAGCGGCTCGATCGACGTGCAGCTTGGGCAGCAGGGCTCCGATGCCTGGATTCAGGTGCGCGATGACGGAATCGGGATTCCCCAGGCCGCTCAAGCGCACATCTTTGATCGCTTCTATCGCGCGGATAACTTCAATCATTTGCAGATCAGCGGCTTTGGCATCGGGCTGTATCTGGCGCGCGAGATGATCGCGATGCACAGTGGGCGGATCGCGGTGACAAGTAGTCCTGGCGAGGGCAGCAGCTTTGACATCTATCTGCCGCTGGCGGCATTGCCCTGATCCGCCGGCAGCTGCTTAATCTCAATATTTTCCCTACGGGATCTTCATAGATTCTACATATCGCTCGGGTATCGTTGAGGTGTGCCTCGACGAGACGACGACTCACAAGGAACGCTAGCTATGCTATGAGTTTGCATAAAATATGGTTGGATCGAGCGCTGCTCAGACTGCTTTCTTCCAAATACAGACAGGCGCAAAGGTGAAAGCCCTTTGCGCCTGATCGTTTAAAGCTCGGGTTATGCAGCAGGCTCAGTTCGTCGTCTCTAGGCTGCGTAGATATTCTTCGATCTCGATCGTGGCCTCACGTGCCTGGCTGAAGTCGGATGAGTGCCGCGACAGCGCTGCGACGACTGCGTCTTTGCCCGTTTCAGTCAGCGCCAGGATCTCGGGCGGTCGCGGCACGCGAAACTCGGTATGATCGTGAAAATACTTGACGACGATCGTACCGATAGCTTTTCCGCCGGCGATAGAAACAGTGCTCCACATCCAGCGCTGTCGATCTTCCTCCGGCCCCCATTCTCGGGAGATATTGAACTCGCCGGGTAGGCGCGGCGTCATGCGGAATCCGGCCTGCTTGAGCTGCTGACGAACCGGCCGGAACAAGAACTCGCCGTAGGCACCATAGACCATCTCGCCCAGCCGGTGATAAGTGTCGAGCAGCCGGTCGTGCCTGGTTTCCAGAACGTGCTGCCAGCTCTCGGCAATGTGCGCCTCGATGTAGCGCCCGATCGCGAAAATAGCGGGCTCGGTGCCATCTGATAGAAACTCCTGGACTGACTTCGCCTGACTCATACGGCTTTTCCTTTCAATCGTTGGCCTCGGTCTGCGGGTTCAGATCGAGGCTTTCGCGGATCTGACGGAGCACCTGGACGGCGGTTCGTAGGTCTTCGAGCGTGTGCGTTGCTCCTAGCTGGTTGGCCCAGTCCGCGTGTCGCTCCTGTACGTAGTCGAGGGCTTCACGTCCCTTGGTCGTCAGCGTCATGAGCTTGGCGCGGCGATGATGCGGGTTCTCGCTGTAGGCGATCAGGCCGTCTGCGGCCAGACCATCGGCGGTTTGCTGTACGCTCTGGCGGGTCAGGCCCATGATTCTCGCGACATGCGCAACCGGGATTGGGCCGTGCTCTACCACGCCGAGCACCTGCCAGCGCGCGCTGCTCAGCTCGACCGGACTCGTCAGCTGATCGCCTGCGTCAAGCAGTAAACGGTTGACCCGGAAGATTTCGAGGACGAGATCGGTGAAGGTGTTGCCATGTTGGCTAAGCGGATTCATATGACAATATTTTACCAGATTGACAGGTAGCTGTCAAAAAGAATGAGATAAAAAGCCGCTTATCTACGATCCGCGCTCAGAACGACGCGCTGCGTTTGGGTATACAATAGCGGCCAGAAGTCAGTGAGCCAGGTGCAACGATGTAGAAAGGGGCGGGTCATGAAGGTGGTGATTATTGGTGGGAGCGGGCATGTTGGGACGTATCTTGTGCCACGGCTGGTGCTGGCGGGGCATGCGGTGGTCAACATCAGTCGTGGTACGGCTGCGCCATACCAGCCCCACGCGGCGTGGGCTGAGGTGCAGACGGTGACGTTGGATCGAGCCAGCGCGGAGGCAACGGGGGACTTTGGGCAGCGCATCCGTGATCTTCAGCCGGACGTGGTGATCGATATGATCTGTTTTACGCTCGACAGTGCGCGCCAGCTGGTCGAGTCGCTGCGCGGCCAGATCCAGCATCTGCTTCACTGCGGCACGATCTGGGTGCATGGGCCGAGTGTCGAGGTGCCGACCCTGGAGACACAGCCACGGCGGCCGTTTGACGAGTATGGCATCCAGAAGGCGGAGATTGAGGCGTATCTGCTTGGCGAAGCACGGCGTACGGGGTTTCCGGTCACGGTGTTGCATCCGGGGCATATCGTCGGGCCGGGCTGGCGTCCGATCAACCCTATCGGCAATGTCTCGCCGCACGTCTTCACGCGGCTCGCGCACGGTGAGGAGCTGGTCGTACCGAACTTTGGACTGGAGACGCTGCATCACGTGCATGCCGATGATGTGGCCCAGGCGTTTATGCAGGCGATGACCCACTGGAGCACGGCGGTCGGCGAGAGCTTCCATGTGGTCTCGCCAGCCGCGCTGACGCTGCGGGGCTATGCAGAGGCGATGGCGGCGTGGTTCGGCCAGCCGGCACGTTTACGCTTTGTGCCGTGGCCGGAGTGGCGTGAGACTGTGACCGAGGAGGAGTCCAGTGCGACCTGGGGACATATTGCGCGGAGTTCAAACTGTAGCATTGCCAAGGCGCAGCGGCTGCTGGAGTATGCGCCGCGCTATAGCTCGCTGGAGGCGGTGCAGGAGTCGGTGCGCTGGTTGATTGGGCAGGGAGTGGTGACGGTGCCAGAGTCAGGGGATGTGAGCGATGGAGCATGACGGGCGCTGGTCATACAAGGAGGTTTGGCACACACCGCAGGATGTCCTGGGCTCGTCACCGCCGAGCCCGTACAAGTTTTTGAGCCGGCTACATCTCCTCACCGCGCCGCGCGATCGGCGTGAGAGCTGGCGCAGGCTCCGGCTCGGGCGTAGGCTTCTGGCGTAGAAGCATCCAGGCGAGCAGCGCCATCGTCGCGATGCCGACGATCACCCAGGTCAGGTTGCCCAGCACGCCGCTGAGATCTTGCACCTGGTCGCTGAAGAGCATGCCGAGCGTCACATAGCCGGCGACCCACACCATCTCGCCGACGACGTCGAAGCAGAAAAAAGCCGGCAGCGAGTAGCGCGCGATCCCGCTGGTCAGATTGATCACCGGGCCGATCGGCGTGAGTAGCCAGCGACTGAGAAAGATGCCGATCCCGCCCCAGCGCCGCGCCGCCGCCTCTGCCTGCTCGATGCGACTTGCGCCACCGCCCCAGCGGCTAAGCCGATCGATGAGTCGCTGGCTGCCCCAGCGGCCGATGCTGTAGCCCAGATGATCGCCGAGCACCGCAGCGACCGTGCCCAGGGCAAAAACCCACCACATGCTCAGATCGCCGTCGGACACAAACGCGCCGGCTGTGAGCAGCAGCAAGGTCGCCGGCAGCGGCGCGCCCAGCGACGCCAGCAGCACCACGCCAAACAGCACGGGCATCCCATACTGCACCAGACCGATCAGCACATAATCGTTGAGCGTCATGGCTGCACTTCCGGCGTTGGTGGAGGCGAGGCGGCGGGCGGCCCTGGCGGCCCTGGTGGATGGGCCGCACGCTCCCGCTCGATCGCCGCCATAATCTCCGCGATCAGCGTTTGAGTGGCGCGGCCCTGCTCCCTGGCGATCTCCTGAAGCGGCCGGCGATCGCGCTGCTCGGGCGCCAGGCCGATCGCGGCGGCGACCACAGGCGGCGGCACAGCATACGCGCGTGAGATGTATGGCACGTTCATCCAGGGCTGGATCGGCTCGTCGGTACGCTCACGAAACCGCCGCCCGTGATGAAAAGCCCGCACCGCAAAATTGACGGTGAACAGGCTGACCATAATCAACGCCACTATCAGCAGTGGCCGGCGATACCGGTTGATCATCGTGATTCCTTATGCTTGATGCCGCGACTCATTCATCAAGAACCTTTTTTACACCAGCTCCATCTGCCCGGAACGCTCGCGAGCAGGCAGCGTGATGGTAAAGGCCGTGCCCTGTCCGACAGTACTTTGCACAGTGATCGTCCCGCCGTGCGCCTCGACGATACCTTTGGCGATCGCCAGGCCAAGCCCGGACGAGCTGTTGCCCTGCTGGCGTGCGGGATCGGCGCGGTAGAAGCGCTCAAAGATATGCGGCAGATCCTCAGGCTTAATCCCGCTGCCGGTATCTTGGACGATCAGCTGCGTCTGATTGTTGTCGGCGGCGGCGCGCACCGTAATCGTACCACCGGAGGGCGTGAAGCGCAGCGCGTTGCTCAGTAGGTTGCTCAGCACCTGGGTCATGCGTTCGGGATCGACCTCGATCGCAGGAACATCGGTGGTGGCGCGAACCTCAAGCGCGATGCCTCGGGCCTGGGCGTGAGTTCGGTAGGCCGCGACCGTGCGCTCAAGCAGCGCCTGCGGCACGACCGGCTGTCGTGTCAGCGGCAGCTCGCCGGCGTCGGTTAGCGAGAGCGTGCGCAGATCGTCGATGAGATGCTGGAGATGCTGCGCCTCGGTGTGCAGCGTATCGAAGATCTCCTGGTCGCAGGGCAGCTTGCCGTCGCGCAGGGCCTCGGTATAGCCCAGGATTACGCTGAGCGGCGTGCGCAGATCGTGGGCGATGTCGGCCGTCATCTGCCGCCGTAAGGTGCTGGCATGAGCCAGATCCTGGCTCATCTGGTTGAACGAGGCCGCCAGAATGCCCAGCTCGTCCCGCGATCGTACGCGCACCTGCTCGCCAAGCCCACCTCTGGCGACCGCCTGCGTGGCCGCCGTTAGCTCGCGCACCGGATGCGTCAGCGTGCGCGCCAGCACGATGCCCAGCAGCAGCGCAATGCCGGTCGCGCCGATTGCGCTATACGTCGTCGCCCGCGTCACACGGCTATAAAAATCAGATTCCGGCGAGCCGGGCCGGCGCTCGCCCTCGAACGGCATCATCAGCCAGCCTACGACCTGGTAATTTATCGTAATCGGCTTGGCGCGATCCAGAGCCATCGTCGGCACCCGCGAGCCGGTGGTATAGCGATCGTTGCCGATGATCACCTGGCCGTCGGCGTCAACCAGCACCGGCGGTGGTCCGTGCCAGCCGTCGGGACCGGCCGCGCCCTCAACATCGCGGGCCAGCAGATCGCCGACGTTCGCCCAGCTGCCGTTCTGCTGATAGAACCGCGCCAGATCGCTCATCATCGTGGGCTGATCGCGATCGTTGACGAACTGATTGAACGCGCGCTGCGTGCCCAGGCCGACAAAGAACGAGACCAGCAGCGAGCCGATCAGGCCAATCGCCAGAAACGCCAGCGTCAGCTTGAGCGTCAGCGAGCGCAGCATGCCGGGTACGCGGCTCGGAGATGCAAGCGTTGGATGTGCCTGATGTACTGGGGGAGTCATACGCCCTCGTATGCTAGTAAGCATCGACTATCGATTATCGATCGGCGGCAAAGCGGTAGCCGACGCCAAAAACAGTCTCGATATAGCGCGGGTTGCGCGGGTCGGGCTCGATCTTGGTGCGCAGATTGCGAATATGCACATCGATCGTGCGCTCGTAGCCTTCATAGGCCGTGCCCTGGAGCCGATCCAGCAGCTCCAGCCGCGAGAATGCCCGGCCGGGAGCGCCGATCAAGGTCGCCAGCAGATCGAACTCGGACGGCGTCAGATCGACGTGCTTTGCGCCGACTGTGACCAGCCGCGCATTGCGATCCAGCGACACATCCGCCGAGCGCAGCAGATCCGGCTCCGAGGGATTCTGGCTGACGCGCCGCAGGATCGCTCGGACGCGCGCCGTCAGCTCACGCGGGCTAAACGGCTTGGTGACATAATCGTCGGCGCCCAGCTCCAGGCCCAGCACCTTGTCGTTTTCTTCGAGCTTGGCCGTGAGCACAATGATCGGCGCGTTGCCTTCTTTGCTGTAGATTCGGATGAAATCATAGCCGCCCATGTTCGGCATCATCAGGTCGAGCAAGATCAGATCCGGCTGCTCCTGCCGCGCCACCAGCAGCGCCTCGTGACCGTCGGAAGCAGTCACCACTCGAAAGCCTTCCTGGGTCAGGTAGCTCTGCACCATGCGCCGCAGGCTGGCTGTATCATCCACGACTAAAATCGTTTTGCTCATAGTATCCTCTGCTTGAGCTGCTGGCTATTGTATGCTGAGCGGCGTGCATGGATCGTTCCACCACGCCGCTCCGCTGCTCCTGTCTCGATCTTATTGGGCAACCGCCACGAAGTCAATTTCGAGGCGCACCTCGTCGCTGACGCTGGCGACCTGCCGGACCTGCGGGATCGTGATGCCCCAGTCGGCGTAAGCGATCGTGGTCTGGGCCGTGCCTTCCAGCCGCGTCTCAGAAGTCGGCGTCGCCGTGACCTCAAACGTCACCTGCCTGGTCACATCGCGGATCGTCAGGTCGCCCACGATCTGGAAGCTGTAGCTCTGGCCGACCGTGCCGTTCTCGGGCAGCCCGACGATCTCGGTGGGCGTGAACGTGATCATCTCGTACTGATCGGTGCTCAAAATCCGGTTCTTGATCGCCCGGTCGCGGAACTCGCTGTCAGTCGCCAGCGTGCGCGCGTTGACCTGGATCGTGCCGACCTGCGTCTGGCCGGGGTCCTGCGGATCGACCACGATCTGACCCGCGACTTGATCCGTGGTGCCGACCACAGTGAAGGGCGCGTTGTTGAGCACCTCGTCGATCACGAAGCGCGCCTCGGACTCCCCCTGCACGATCTGCGCGACGATCGCGCTGCCGGTCGCGGCGGTGGAGTCAGAGGTGCCGGCTGCGGCGGTATCCGTGGCGGCGGTGCTGGTCGCGGCTGAGCTGGCGGCGGTTGTCGGCTGAGCGGTGGCGCTGGCTACCGGAATCGCCGCGATCGGGGCGCTGGCTTGCTCGGGCGCGCGAAACGTGGAGTAGGCCAGGCTGCCAAAAATCAAGACGAAGCCGAGCACAGCTGCGGCGATAAGTTTCTGCATAGTGGTCATTGGAATCCTCCTTTGATCATCGTGTTCTGTATGCTCTCAGGATACCGATAAGATGTTTAGAAAATATTCAGAACTCTTAGGCAAGATGTGTAGATTCGAGACCGCATCGCCGGTGCACGACAAGCACAAAAAAGCGCGGAGGGAACAATTCCTCCGCGCCGTGACGAGATGTTTGAACGCTTACGAGCCGCACTGGTACAGCGTCGAGGCCCGATCCGGCCCGCCGAAGCCGCGCCCGTCGGTGCTCTGCGCGGTGGTGGTGCTGGTCGCCACACCGATGCTCGCTTGATCAACAACCGTACACGAGGATTGCAGGTAGCTGGTGATGCTTGAGCCGGTATTGCCGCGACCGCCCATGCCGCCCCACAGCACGTAGCGCACCTCGCCATCGGCGACTAGCTGCGCGAGGTCGTCGCCGTCGATCACCGGATCGCTGCCGCTGAAGCCGCCCGCGTACAGCACCGGCCGTCCGGTCGCCAGCACCATCTGCGAGCCCTGGTTAGAGCTGGGCACCACCGCCAGATATTTCGTGTCCTGCGTGTTGGCCTGGAGATACGCCAGCAGCGCCGCATTCACCTGATCCCGGTCCATGCCGCCGTCGGCCGGCTGAGCGTTGCCAGTGGCAGTGCTGCCAGGAAATGTGCCGTTGGGACCGTCGGGGAAGCCGCCGCGTCCACCAGTTCCGCCGTAGGCCTGAGTCATGGCTCCGCTGGTATCGGCGTAGGCTGTGGTGAAGCCAGACCAGACTGTCGGGATTGTCAGCAGCGCGGCACTGAGGAGCGCGAAGCTCAGGCGCGGGATCGGCCCCAGGTTGCGCCGCAGACCGATCAGCAGGAGCCCGAGGCCAAGCACCGCCAGCACTACCGGCACCGCGATCCACCAGGCCGTCGACTGGTACATCGCGACCGCATAGATCTGGAAGGCCAGCGTCACGGCCGCCGAGACCAGCAGCAGCACCGCAGCCCGGATCGGATAGGTCGTGTGTAAGCAGCGCCACAGCCAGGCTACGCCCATCGCCACGATCGCCGCCAGCGGAGCGCCGAGCATCGCCAGGTAGTACTGGTGGAAGAAGCCCGCGACGCTGAAGAAGACGGCACAGGTCAGCAGCCAGCCGCCCCACAAGATCAGCCCGCGATGCAGATTGGTCTGCGGCTTCCACCAGGAAACGCTCGCCGCCATCGCTGCGATCAGGATCAGACCGAACGGCAGCAGCCAGCTCACCTGCGCGGCCAGACCGGACTGGAACAAACGCAGCGGGCCGGGATTGCCCGTGCCGAACGCGCCGCCCGCGCCGCCAGGTCCGCCAATGCCTTGCGGCCGATTGCCGTCGTCGCGGAGCTGCCCGTCAGCGCCCGGCGCGAACGGAGCGGCAGCTGTGCCTGTGGCATCAGTCGTCGCGGGCGGAGTAACTCCATCGTCGCCAGCCGGAGCCGTGCGAGGCGCGCCGTCACCGCCGGGTCCGTTGCCGACCAGCCGCTGGATGCCGTTGTAGCCGATGATCAGATTCAGCGCCGAGTTGTTCTCGCTGCTGCCCACATAGGGCCGCTGATCGGCTGGCGTGAGATCCACGATCACCGCCCACGAGAGCGCGACCGGAATTAGCACCAGCGTCGCCAGGCCAAGATGCCAGATCTTGCGCCACCAGCCCTGCTCGGAGCCGAAGAAATACAGCGCGTAGAGCGCGGGCAGCGGCAGCAGGGCCTGCATCATCTTGATGTTGAAGCCGACGCCGACCAGCACCGCGCCCAGCACCAGGAAGCGCAGTCGGCGCGTCTCGGTCGCCCTGATAAAGGCCCAGGTCGCCAGCAGCAGCGTGAAGATCAGCGAGGCGTCGGGCGTGTTATTGCGCTCGACGGCGATCGCTACCGGCGTGACCGCCAGCGTCAGCGCCGCCAGCAGACCGGCCGTGTTGCCGAACCAGCGCCGCACCAGGTAGAACAGGAGCATCACCGAGCCGATACCGCTCAGAATCTGCGGTAGCACCACCGAAAAGCCGCTCACGCCCAGAAAGTAGGCCGAGATCGCCTCAAGCCACAGCCCAACCGGCGGCTTGTCGATCGAGACCGATCCGCCCGGCTCGGCGGCGACAAAGAAAAAGTTATGCCACGATTGCAGCATACTTTCGATCGCGGCGGTGTAGTATGTATTCGACTGGCCGATCGCGTCGATGTTGGCGAAGCGCAAGATCGCCGCCAGAACCACAATCGCAGTCAGCGCGAGCGTCGTGCTGGTGAGCCCGAAAGGAAGCTGTAGACTGCGCCAGCCGATGCGATCGCGCGCGCTGCCTGGCATAGACTGTGACGATGTTGACATGATTCTAAACTCCTCTCAAATGCTGCATCACGCGTACGTCTGGCGAGACAGCCTGCGTACGGTTGCTCTGTGTGAAGCATACAGAGAAGATGTTTAGAAGATGTTAGGGTTCGATGTGGAAAGTATAAGTCTGGTGGCGAGGCTTGAGGCGCACGGGGCGTATGCAATACGCCCCTACGGATCGTGGATTTCATGCTAGCGCGCGTAGTCGTAAAAGCCCTTGCCGGATTTGACGCCCAGCAGCCCGGCGTGAACCATCTTGCGCAGCAGCGGGCAGCAGCGGAACTTGGAGTCCTGGTAGCTCTCGTAGAGCACGTCGAGCGAGTGGACCACGGTGTCCAGCCCGATCAGATCCGCCGTCTCCAGCGGTCCCATCGTGTGGCCGTAGCATTTCTTGAAGATGTCGTCGACCTCTTTGGGGCTGGCGACCTGGTCCTGGACCACAAACGCGGCCTCGTTCATGTACAGGTGCGAGATGCGATTGGCGACAAAGCCGGGATAATCGTTGACCAGGATCGCGTCTTTGTTGAGCTGAGCCAGAAACGCGGTCGCGGCCTGAATCGTCTGCTCGGTAGTATGATAGCCGCGAATCATTTCGATCGAGGTCTTGAGATAGACCGGATTCATAAAGTGCATGCCGATCACGCGCTCGGGGCGGCCGGTGTAGCTGGCGATCTCGGTGATCGAGATACAGGAAGTGTTGACGCCGAAGGGAACCTCGGGCGGGCAAACCTGATCCAGTTCGCGATACACAGCCGCTTTGATGCGCAGATCCTCGGTCACATTCTCCACGATAAAATCGCAGTCGCCGACCTCGGCGAGGTCGCTCACAAAGCGCGTACGCTCCGTCACATCTTTCGCCGCGACGCGAGGCAGCGACTTGTTCATCATCGGCGCGAATCTGACGGTCTTGAACACCTCTGTGCGGCAGCGCTCCAGCGCCTCGGCCGACGTATCGACCAGGACCGCATGCATGCCGCGCAGCACCACATCCACAGCCAGACCTGTGCCCATCGTTCCCGCGCCGATAATCCCGATCCGATTGTACGCTTTATTCACGCCTGACTCCATCGCTAGCGCTCCTTAGGCTTGTACCATATTGTTGGGTGGAGAAAGGAAGATCGCATTCACCATTGTTAACCGGAGAAACACGGCTATAATAACGTCGATCCGGGTTATCGACAACTACCCCAGGTAGCCGAATCCTCACCTTTGGCGCGCACTTCTGCACCATTTTGCTGCCCCAGAAGGCCGGTTTGCGCTTGAGCGTTTTGGGAAGTAGGGATATGATAGTGAGAGCGGATCTACCGCTTGTGAAAGGAGGTTGAGCACCCGATCGCGCATCGAAATTACTATTCGCCGGGTGACAGAAGACCGCACTGTTTTTCTCAGCCTCAGCGCCGCGTCTGGGAAGGCGGTCAGCCGTAAAGAGTCGGTTTTTGAGCAGGACTCCTGCGCTCGTTCAGGCCGGCATCGTTCGCAGCTCGCATACGATCGAACGATACACTCCCAGCTAGCGTAGGAATCGCTGTTATCTTCCAATGGAGGAGCAATGAAACGGTTTATTCATCTTGCCGCCGTGTGTTCGCTGATGCTCGTTTTGATCGTCGGCTGCGGCGGAACCGGAACCTCAGATTCACAGGGAACGTCCGCGACGGCGGGCGCCTCGCCTGCCGCCGGCGGTGAGGGCTCGTCGGGCAGCGCGACCGACAAAACCGTTGGTGTCGCGGTTTACAAGTTCGACGACACCTTTATGACCGCAGTGCGCAACTCGATCCAGACTGCCGCCGAGGGCAAGATCACCGTGGACGTCGTGGACAGCCAGAACGCGCAGCCCACGCAGAACGAGCAGGTCGATCTGTTCGTCTCCAAGGGCTACGCGGCGATGGCGATCAACCCGGTCGACCGCACGGCGGCGGCGGCGGTGCTCGACAAGGCCAAGAACGCCAACATCCCGGTCGTCTTCTTCAACCGCGAGCCGCTGGCCGAGGACATGGCCAAGTGGGATAAGGTCTATTATGTGGGCGCCAAGGCTGAAGAGTCCGGCACGCTCCAGGGCCAGATCGCGGTCGATTACTGGAAGGCGCATCCCGAGGCCGACCGGAACGGCGACGGCGTGATCCAGTACGCGATGCTGACGGGCGAGCCGGGCCACCAGGACGCCGAGCTGCGCACCGAGTATTCGGTCAAGGCGATCACCGACGCGGGTCTGAAGGTCGAAAAAGTGGCCGAAGACACCGCCATGTGGGATCGCGTGCAGGGCCAGGATAAGATGTCGGCGTTCCTGGGCTCCCAGGGCGACAAGATCGAGCTAGTGCTGGCCAACAACGACGACATGGCGCTCGGCGCGATCGAGGCGTTGAAGGCGGCGGGCTACTTCACCGGCGATAAGGTTATGCCGGTCGTCGGCGTGGACGCGACGGCACCCGCGCTGGAAGCCCTCAAGGCCAAGACGCTGGTCGGCACGGTGCTGAACGATGCCGAGAACCAGGGCAAGGCCACGCTGAACCTGGCGCTGGCGCTGGCTCAGGGCCAGGCTCCGACCAAGGAGAGCATCGGCTACGACATCACCGACGGCAAGTACGTCTGGGTACCCTACAAGAAGGTCACGGAA
>DASWTW010000463.1:0-13422 GCA_036401895.1 Herpetosiphonaceae bacterium
CCGGCGATCAAAAGAAAAATGTTGGAATGATCGATCGCGCGCATCAGTGCCAGGCGACGGCCCTGCCAGCGGCCAAGATGATACACGGCGCTGCCCAGGTACAGCCCGATCATGCTCAGGCCAAAGACCAGCACCGAAACAAAGCGCACCGCATCGTCGCGGGTTTCGACCAGCAGCAGAATCGTCACTACTACGGCGGCGAGCGTCGCCAGCGCGTGCGACCAGCCGCGCAGAAGCGGCTTTTGTCCAAAGCGAGTAAAGCGAGAAGGTGGCTCACCCGCAGAAGAAAGGGAACTGTTCATAAATGTAAACTCCAAAGATCCGGCTGAGTGAGCAGCCTGAAATAGATATCTTACATAAACGATACGAGATGGTGCGGCGGGTTGGATTAACGGCGCGCCGCATATGATCGCTGATCCGCAGCTACAATTGGTTTTCCCTCGGCAGGAAGTCACTAACGCAAAGGAGCAGATTATGGATTACCCACAGCGCTTACTGACGCGCCTGGATGCTATCGGGCGTTCACTCGCGGCCAGCGGAAAGGCTCTGGCGCTGATCGGGCTCGGCTCGGTGGGCGTGGAGCGCTACCGCCTGGATGCGTACTCGGACCTGGATTTCTTTGTGATCGCCAGGGACGGCTGCAAGCAAGAGCTGCTGCGCGATCTTTCCTGGCTGAGCGCGCACGGTCCGATCGCGTATCACTTTCTCAACACCGACGACGGCTATAAATTGCTCTACGGGGACGGCATTTTTTGCGAGTTCGCGGTCTTCGAGCAGGCCGAGCTGGCGGGCATTCCGTTTGCTGATGGCGCGATCGTCTGGAAGGACGAGCAGATCGACGAGCGCATCGCGCAGCCTGCGCCGCTTGAGTCCAGGGCTACACCGCGGCCGGACGAGTGGTTCGTCGGCGAGGCGCTGACCAATCTGTACGTCGGCCTGGGCCGCTATCATCGCGGCGAGAAGCTGACGGCGGCGCGTTTTATCCAGCAGTACGCCGTCGATCGCGTGCTTGAGCTGATGCAGCGGCACGAGCCGGAGCAGCCCGGCGGTCGTGATCCGTTCACGCTTGAGCGGCGCTACGAGCAGCGCTTCCCGTCTACAGCCCGATCGCTGCCCGCTTTCATCCAGGGCTACGATCGCAGCCGTGAGTCGGCGCAGGCGATTCTCCAGTTCATGGAGGCGCACTTCGCGGTCAATCCGGCTATGGCGCAGGCGATTCGGGATCTGTGCTGAGCAGATTTATAATGTTCGCACACGAGGCAAGGAGCGCTACACATGGAGTATCCTGATTTCAGCCTGACCGATCAGGTGGCGCTGGTGACCGGCGCAAGTCGGGGCATCGGTTTTGGCGTTGCCAAGGCGCTGGCTCATGCCGGCGCGACCGTCGCCGTGGCCGCCCGCGCCACCGAAGAATTGGATTCGCTGGTCGAGGAGATTCAGCGTGAGGGCGGAACGGCGGCCGCGTTTCCCCTGGATGTGCGCGACACCGCACAGATTCGCGCCGCGATCGAGTCGGTGCAGGCGACGTTTGGGCGGCTGGATATTCTGGTGAATAACGCCGGCCTGGGCGCGAATCATCCGGCGCTGGATGTGACCGAGGCCGATTGGGACGAGATGATGGCGGTCAATCTCAAAGGGCTGTTCTTTTGCTGTCAGGCCGCTGGACGGATTATGCTTCAGCAGGGCAGCGGCCGGATCATCAATATGAGCTCGCAGGCCAGCGTCGTCGGCATTCGCGATCACGCGGTGTACTGCGCCTCCAAAGGCGGCGTCAACCAGCTGACGCGCGTGCTGGCGCTCGAATGGTCGGCTCAGGGCGTCACCGTTAACGCCGTCGCGCCGACGTTTATCTACACGCCCGGCACGGCTGAGCGGCTCGACACGCCGAGCTATCGTCAGGGCGTCGTCGAGCGGCTGCCGATCGGGCGCGTCGGTACGATCGCCGATGTCGCGGCAGCTGTGATCTATCTCGCATCGCCGGCGGGAGCGATGGTCACCGGCAGTATCCTGATGGTCGACGGCGGCTGGACCGCGCAGTGATTTGTAATCAAAGCAGGCTTTCTCGGATTTGCCTTTTGACGCTATACTTAGCTTTGATTAATCAACAGCTCAGTGGACTTTATGCCAAAACCTCCGACGATCCATGATATAGCTAAAGCCGCCAATGTTTCGCCGAGCACGGTTTCTCGCGTGCTGACTGGCAGCACTCCGGTCACGCCGCGTAAGCGGGCGGCGGTTCTGGCGGCGATCGATGCGCTTCAGTTCAAGCCGAATCTCGTCGCGCGTGGCCTGGCGCGCGGCCAGTCGATGGCGATCGGCGTGCTGACGCAGAGTATGTCCAGCCTGTTCTTTGGCGAGCTGGCGCAGGGTATCGACTCGCATCTGCGCGGCGGCGCCTACCACCCTGTGTACGCGACCGGCCAGTGGCAGCTCGACGAAGAGATGGAAGCGCTGCATCTGCTGCTTGAGCGGCAGGTCGACGGGCTGATTATTTTGAGCGGCGGCATGCCCGACGATGCGATCCGGGCGCTGGCAGCGCAGATGCCGCTGATCGCCGTCACCCGCAGCATACCCGGCCTGGAGGCGCAGTGCCTGCCGACCGAGAATTATCTCGGCGCGTACAAGGCCACGCGCTATTTGATCGAGCTGGGACATACGCGCATTGCGCATATCACCGGCCTGCTCACGATCCCCGACGCCAGGGAGCGCCACCGTGGCTACTGCCAGGCGCTGCGTGATGCGGGCCTGGAGATCGACGAGAGTCTGATCTCGGAAGGCGCTTTCACCGAGGAGAGCGGCGTGAACGCTGCCGAGGTGCTGCTTCAGCGCGCAGTGCCGCTGACCGCGATTTTCGCCGGCAACGATCAGATGGCCTACGGCGCGCGGCTGGCGCTCTACCGGCATCGCCTGAACGTGCCCGAAGATATATCGCTGGTCGGCTTCGACGATCTGCTTAGCTCGGCCTATGCCACGCCGCCGCTCACGAGTGTGCGCCAGCATACGTTCGATATGGGCCGCGCGGCCGCTGAGGGCATTCTGCGCCTGCTGGAAGATCAAGATCCCAACCTGCCCCGCTTCGCTCCCGACCTCGTGATTCGCGCCTCGACCGCTCCTCCACGCTAGCCGTCGCTGCTCAACCGATACGATTTTAGATACTAGCCTTGACAAGTTACTCAGCCGTCGATATACTCGCTTTGGCTTTTTGAAAGCGGTTTCAATAAAGCAGCAACGCCACTTGTTCATCCTCTGTGATGCCACAGATCCAACATTGAAAGGGCGTATCACAGTACGCCCTTATCGGACCAATCAATACGCGCATCACGTCGCGGCCAGACGCTCAAGATCGCTCCACAACCGAACGACCGATGGAGGTCAGCATGCAGGTTCGCAAGCCATTGTTGGTATGTTTGCTTCTCGTTTTCAGCCTTGCCGGGCTGATGACGCCCGCCACGCAGGCAACACTGTTGCAAGACACCACGCCGCAGATCGTCGACGACTTCACGCCGCCGCTGCCCTCCGGCACGGACGGCAACAACGTTGCGATCGGCTTTTTTGTAGCTCAGGACGGCAATAGCAACACGACGTTTGCGGCCACCGACGCGCCGCCCGCTCCGGTTCCCGACGTGCCCACGCCGAATCATGTGCTCAAGATGGACTTCACGGTATCGGCGTATGGCGTGGTGATCCATAACTTCGAGAACGACGCGGTGAATCAGTGGGTGTCGCAGGATTGGAGCAGCTACGGCGGCTTTGCGCTGTGGGTTTATGGCACCAACACCGGCACCGATCTGTTTATCGACGTGATCGATAACCGCAATCCGGGCTCGACCCGCGACGACGCCGAGCGCTTCACGGTCACCTTCGAGGATAACTTCAGCGGCTGGCAGTACAAGGAATTTCCGTTCAGCAGCTTCATCCGTAAGGAGATCGGCAACGGCGCGCCCAACGATGGCTTTACGCTGTCCGAGGTCTACGGCTGGGCCTTTGGCTCGCTGACGACCAGCGGCACGCGCACCTTCTACATCGATAACGTGACGCTCTACGGCACCGCGCCGGTGCGGCCGCTGACGGTTGGCTTCGCCGCTAACAGCTTTCCGGTCGCCGAGGGCGGCGCTGGGCGTGTGACGGTCAAGCTCAGCAAAGCCTCGGCTGAGACCGTGACCGTCAACTACTCCACGCAGCCGGGTCTGTCCACGGTTGGCCGCGACTACACGCCGACCTCGGGCACGCTGACCTTCGCGCCGGGCACTTTGCAGCAGACGTTCACTGTCGCCACGCTGGAAGACGCCAAGGACGAGGCCGAAGAAAGCGTCGTGCTCCAGCTCGACACGCCGACTGTGGCTGAGCTGGGCCTGCCGAGCCGGGCAAGGCTGGCGATTCAGGACAACGATCCATACGACTCGGCGCTGCTGGACGACTTCGAGATCGCGCCCGATCTGTTCGATCTGCGGCGCAACTCGGCGCTTTCCAGCGTTGAGATCCCAGCTAATTCGCCGCTGGCGCTGCCGGGACAGGGCGAGTACGAGCGCGTGCTGTCGGCCAAGAGCGCATCCTCGCCGCGATCGTCGTTCCAGTTTGGCCGCGAGTTCGCCGCGCCCGAAGATTGGAGCGATGCCAGCGGCCTGAGCTTCTGGTACTACGGGCGCAACACCGGCCGCAACATCAACGTGCAGCTGCTCGACAACGCCGCCGCCGATCCTGGATCGTCGCAGTGGAAGCTGGCCTGGAGCGATGAGTTCAACGAGCGCGCGGGCACGCCGCCGAAGGCCGACAACTGGAGCCACGAGATCGGCGACGGCACCGCGCACGGCAATCTCGGCTGGGGCAATAGCGAGCTGGAATACTACACCAACAGCCCCGAGAACGCCGCGACGGACGGCCAGGGCAATCTGGCGATCACCGTCAAGAAGCTTGACGAGTCCAGCAATCTGCGCTGCTACTACGGCCCGTGCCAGTACACCTCGGCGCGGTTGATCTCGAAGAACAAGGCCGAGTTCGCCTACGGCCGGATCGAGTCGCGGATCAAGGTGGCGCGCGGCGCAGGTATCTGGCCAGCCTTCTGGGCGCTCGGCGCCGACATCGATCGCGTCAACTGGCCGCAGACCGGCGAGATCGACATTATGGAGTACGTGGGCCGCGAGCCGAATCGCGTCTTCGGCACGATCCACGGCCCCGGCTACTCGGGCGGCGAGAGCTACGGCGGCACCTACGATTTCCCGCAGAGCGTGGCCGACAGCTATCACACCTTTGCGGTCGAGTGGCAGCCCAACAAGATCGTCTGGTACGTGGACGGCATCCAGTATCACGAGGCCGATCCGGCGGATGTCGCGCCCGATCAGTGGGTCTTCAATCACTCCTTCTTTCTGCTGCTCAACGTCGCGGTCGGCGGCAACTTCGGCGGCCCGGTCGGCGGCGATACCACCTTCCCGCAGACGATGAAGGTCGATTATGTGCGCGTCTACCAGGCGGCCGATACGGCAGAGCGCTTCCAGGCAGCCTTCGCCGATAACTTCGCGGGCTGGAAGAAGGTCACCGTTCCCTTCACCTCGTTTGTGCGCAGCGCGTCCCAGCCGGCGGGCGCTCCCAACGACGGCCTGACGCTGAGCGCGGTCAATGGCTATGGCTTCGAGGTGCCCGGCGGCATGAGCAATCCGGTGTTGATCGATCAGGTACGGCTCAACCGCAATTGCAGCGCGGTCACGGTCACGACCAATGCCGATAGCGGCGCGGGCTCGCTGCGGCAGGCGCTGGCCAGCGTGTGCGACGGCGGCACGATCAGCTTCGCGCCCAGCTTGAGCGGCCAGACGATCGCGCTGAGCACGGCTGAGCTGACGGTCGCGAAGAGCGTGAAGATCGACGGCAGCGCGGCGCAAAATCTGACCATCAGCGGCGGCGGCACGGTGCGGCCGTTCGTGATCAACGCCGGCGTGAGCGCGACGATCCAGAATCTGACGATCGCCAACGGCTACGGCTTTGAGCTGGCGGGCGGCATTCTCAACAATGGCACGCTCACGCTCGATCATGTCACGATTGCCAACAACACCGTCACGACCAGCGGCCAGGATTACTGGAAGGGCGGCGCGGGCGTTTATAGCGGCGCCAGCAGCGGTCTGACGATTCGCAACAGCACGATCCGCGACAACACCGTGACCGGCGGCGATGGCGGCGGCGTGTACGCCTTCACCGGCACACAGGTGACGATCGATCGCAGCACGATCAGCGGCAACACGTCGAGCAACGTCGGCGGCGGCATCCGTACGCTGGGCGATGCGCAGATTGTGAACAGCACGATCAGCGGCAACACGGCCGGCGCATGGCACGGCGGCGCGTTCTTCCACACCGACGGCACGATGAGCGTCGTCAACTCGACGATCGCCAACAACACCTCGCCGTCGGGTGCGTCGGGCGGCGCGTTCGTGGGCACGTTCGGCGACAGCAGCCCCACGCTCTCGCTGACCAACACGATCGTCGCCGGCAACAGCGGCTGGCAATGCCAGGCCGAGCGCGCAGGCTCAGGTCTGGTTACGCTGGCGTCGGGCGGTCACAACCTGGCTAGCGACGGCAGCTGCCAGCTCACGGCGGCCGGCGATCTGCCGAGCACCGCGCCGCAGCTCGGAGCGCTCGCCGACAACGGCGGTCCGACGCGCACGCATCTGCTGCTCAGCGGCAGCCCGGCGATCAACGCGGCCGATGCGGCGGCCTGTCCGGCCACGGATCAGCGTGGCATCTCGCGGCCCCAGGGCGCCGGCTGCGACATCGGCGCGGTCGAGGTTACGCCCTGATCACAGCGTGCCGGCTGCCAGTCAGCTAGCGTGACATAACGAATCTGGAGCGCCGTCCGAAGATCTCGGGCGGCGCTCGCTATATTGGCTAATTAGCAAAACTTTTAATCATTGTTGTGGCCAATGATACTCGCAACAGTAGCCGGGTTCCTTTACTTTCGTTACTGCAAGTGTTTTGGTGGTAAAGCGGTAAATATTGCTAGACCTCGTCGAGGGCGAGCGCAAACGCTTGCTCCGGCAACAGCGTCTTGCCGGCATGCCAGGCTGCGGCAAATGTGGCAGCGCCCAGCCGATCACGCACGGTGGTGTAGGTGCTGTCGTAGATCGGCTGCTTCGACGGCGGGCGAATATGGTTGATGCGCTCGCGTAGGGATTCTGCCGCGCCCAGCAGACAGGCCGAGCGCTCCAGGTCGGGATCGGGCCGGGCCGCGAAAACGTTGGCTAGCCCTTCCAGGCAATCGGGAATGCCCCACAGCAGATGGTTGCTCTGGTAGAAGCGCAGGCTATCGACGTAGTAGCGCCGCGCCAGAGCTACATCGCCTTGCTGCTGAGCCGCCTGGCCGAGCTGGGTCGTGATCCACGCTCGGGTCCATTGCTCCTGGCTGGCGCGCGTCATGCCCAGCGCCTGGCTCAGCAGCGCGTGCGCCTGCGCCGCCTGTCCCTGCGCCAGCGCGGTTTGGCCGAGATGCGCCAGCGCCCAGCGCACGCCGTTGCTCTCCTCCAGCGCGTGAGCCAGGCCCAGGCTTTCCTCGAAATAGTCGGCCGCCTGCGCGTACGAGCCCTGATCCAGCGCCGCCCGCCCCAGGTAGCGCAGCGTTTCGATCATCAGCCGGTGATAGCCCTGATCGCGGCACAGCGCCAGCGTCTCGTCCAGCAGCGTGGCCGCACGATCGTACTCGCCCTGCTCGATCCACACATGCGCCAGCGGCAGCATCAGGCGGATCACGCCCCAATGGTGCCCGAGCGATCGCAGCAGCTCCAGGCTTTCTTCATACAGCGCGACCGCCGCCCGATCGTCGCCCTGAAACTGCAACGTGCCGCCAAGCTGCCGCAGACTCCACGCGATCTGCTCGTCGTCGCCGAAGCTGCGGAAGATCGCCAGGCTTTCCTCGGCGCTCCTTAGCGACAGGACGCTATCTCGCGTCAGCACGCCGATTCCGTGCAGCGCCAGCCCCAGGCCGTAGCGATCCTGCGCGCGACGTGACTGATCTTCCGCCTGGGTAAAATATTCTTCTGCACGCCGGTAGTCGGCTTGATCCACGGCCAGCCAGCCGGCACCACACAGCACCTTGACGCGCGCGGCAGCCATGGCCGGATCATGCGGCAGCGCGAGCACATCCGCCGCCCAGCGCAGGCCCTCGCTGTGATGATCGCGAAACTGCCAGAAGCGCCAGATCGCGCCGACGAGCCGCAGCGCCCGCCCACTATCCCGGCTTTTGATCAGCCAGCTTAGCGCCGCGCGAATATTGTCGTGCTCCCACTCAAGACGATCGAGCCAGAGCCGCTGCTGCGAGCGCGTCAGCTCCTGCTCCGCCGATTCGACGAGCGCCAGGTAGCAGTCAGCGTGGCGCCGGCGCAGCAGCTCGATCTCGCCGCTGGCCTCCAGCCGCTCCAGCGCGTAGGCGCGAATCGTTTCCAGCATCGCAAAGCCGGCCTCGCCCTCGCCGAGATGCCGCTCGATCAGCAGGCTTTTGTCGAGCAGCGAGACCAGCGACGGCAGAATCGGGAAGGGCGCGGTGGGAAAGCCTGCGCGCAACTCTTCGCGCTCCGCCCGCCACTCGCAGACCGTCTCGGCCGAGGAGAGCGCCCAGCTGCCGACAAACACGCCCAGCCTGCGGAAGACGAGCTGTTCCTGCTGGTCGAGCAGATCGTAGCTCCAGTCGATCAGGTCGCGGATGGTCTGCTGTCGCTCGGGCAGATCGCGCATGCCGCCCGCGAGAATATCCAGCCGGTTGCTGAGCCGGCTGAGCATGGCGCGCGGCGGGAGTCCGCGCACGCGGGCGGCGGCTAGCTCGATCGCCAGCGGCAAACCGTCAAGGCGGCGACAGATCTGCGCGACCGCGTCGGCGTTTTCATCGGTGAGCGCAAAGCTTGGCTGGACCATCCGCGCGCGGCTGACGAAGAGCTGCACGGCAGGATAGGCCAGCGCCGCCGCCGCCGAGCCTGTGCGCGGTAGAGTCGTGTGATCGGGAAGCGCCAGCGGCGGAACGATGTAGCAGCTCTCGGCTTGAAGCCGCAGCGCCGAGCGGCTGGTAACGATCGCTTTGAGCTGCGGGCAGCCCTGCACCAGCGCTGCGATCTGGGGCGCGCCGTCCAGCAGATGCTCGATGTTGTCCAGCAGCAGCAGCACCTCGCGGTCATGCAGCACGTCGATCAGGCGCTCTACCGACGGTGCGGCCAGCACATCCAGCAGCTGAAGCGTCTGTGCGATCGCCTGAGGGATCAGGCCGGGATCGGTCAGCGCTGCCAGATCGACAAAATACGCGCGATCCGCGAAGTCCGGCTGAATCTCGTGAGCCAGCTGAAGGCCAAGCCGCGTTTTGCCGACGCCGCCCGGCCCAACCAGAGTCAGCAGCCGTATCTCGGGCCGTGTGATCAGCGCGCGCACGTCGGCTAGCTCGCGCTCACGTCCGATCAGCGGGTGGATCGGGCTGGGCAGCTGGCCGCGCCACACCGGACGATCCTCATCCGGCGGGCTGCTCGCCGGAGTCTGGGTAGCCACCGGCTCCTGGGTGCGCGCAAGGCGGACAAAGGCGGGCCGCTCCTCGGGCGGAATCTGAAGATAGCGCGCCATGCGCTCGGCCATGTGCCGTGACGGGCGACGGCGTCCCTGCTCGATCTGGCGGATGGTAGCCAGTGAGCAGCCAATCAGATCGGCCAGCTCGACGCGGCTGAGATCAAGCTCGATGCGGCGCTGTTTGAGCCAGAGGTGAAATGGCTGCTCGGAGCTGCGCAAGGACATCATGCTCTAACTATAGCATGGCGTATCCGGTTTTGTAGCCGTTTTTGTAGGCGCCAGGATCTAGTTTAAATCTAGTTTAAGCGCTACAGTGAGTGCCAATCGATCCGGGTCATGCAGTTGAATAACTACATCGTCGGTAGGAGGAACAAAGGTGTCATCATTTGTTAGCTCTCGGCCAGGCCATTGGACAGCGCGACAGATGCGGCGGCTCACATTCGCTCTGCTCTGCTGCGCGCTGATCGCCTCGATCCTGGTGGTTGCGCACGACACATCCGCGCAAACGACCAACCTCGCGCTGAATCGCCCTGTCACCGTTTCGTCCAACGAAAACGCCGTCGCCTTCCCGCCCGCCTCCGCCGTCGATGGTAACACCGGCACACGCTGGGCCAGCGCCTTCAGCGATCCGCAGTGGATTCGCGTCGACCTCGGCTCGACGCGCACGATCGGGCGGGTGGTGCTGCGCTGGGAAGCCGCCTATGGCCGCGCCTACCAGATCCAGGTCTCGAACGACGGCAGCACGTGGACCAACATCTACAGCACCACCACCGGCGACGGCGGCGTGGACGATCTGACGGTCAGCGGCAGCGGGCGCTACCTGCGCATGTACGGCACCCAGCGCGCCACGCAGTACGGCTACTCGCTCTGGGAGCTGGAGGTCTACGCCGGCGGCACGACGCCGAGCCCCACGCCCTCGCCGACGCCGGGCGGCAGCTGCTCGACAACCTCGAATATTGCGCTCAACAAGCCGGCCTACACCTATTTCTACGAGGCCAAGGGCGAGGAGCCGGACAAAGCGGTTGACGGCAATATGTCTACTCGCTGGGGCCATCTGTGGTACCCGGCCGGTCCTGCCAACGCCTGGCTGGATGTCGATCTCGGCTCGACGGCTGCCCGCGTGACGCAGGTCAATATCTTCTGGGAGGCAGCGCTGGCCGCCGATTACCAGATCCAGATGTCGAACGATCGCGCCTCGTGGACCACCGTGCGCACCGTGACCAACAACACCGCGCTGACCAACAACCTGACCTTCTCGTCGCCGGCGACCGGCCGCTACCTGCGCGTCAACATGACCCGCAAGGGCACCGCCTACGGCTACTCGATCTTTGAGCTTCAGGTGATCGGCTGCAATGGTGCGCCGGCCTCGTATCCGCCCGCGCCGTCGCCGCTGACCGGAACCTACACCCGCGTTTTTGTCGATAACTTTGACGGCACGGCGCTCAACACCGCCAACTGGGCCTACGACAACAACGTGCATGTCAACGGCGAAGTCCAGCAGTACACCTCGAACAACGTCGCGGTGAACGGCGGCACGCTCAAGATCACGGCGCGCCGCGAGACCGTCAACGGCTATCCGTTCACCTCGGGCCGCATCTTCAGCAAGGGCCTGAAGTCGTTCACCTACGGCAAGATCGTAGCGCGCATGAAGCTGCCCGTGGGCGAGGGCTACTGGCCGGCGTTCTGGATGATGGGCGAGAACATCGACGCGGTGGGCTGGCCCGGCAACGGCGAGCTGGACATCATGGAGAACATCGGCTACTCCAACTGGGTCTCGGGCGCGCTGCACGGACCCGGCTACTGGGGCGCCGGCTCGGTTGGCGGCCGTCACGATCTGCCCGCCGGCCAGACGATCGCGACCTTCCACAACTACGCCGTCGAGTGGGACCCGACCTATATTCGCTGGCTGATCGACGACGTGGTGGTGCGCACCGTTACTCGCACGGATGTGATCGCCAACTCCGGCCAGTGGACGTTCGACAATCCCAAGTTCATGATCCTGAACCTGGCGCTGGGCGGCGAGTATCCCGCCGGCTACAACGGCTGCACCGGCAATCCGCTGCCGGCGGGCTGTGCCTACTTCGGCCTGAAGCAGTCCACGGTTGATAACATCGTCGCTGGTGGCGGCGTGGTAGAGGTCGATTACGTCGAGGTCTGGCAGAAGCGCTAGCACCTACGAATCGATCACGTGAGGATGTGCAAGCTGGATGGGTGAGCTTTCCCGCCCATCCAGCTTGCGGCTTCTCAAACCCCAAAACACCCCCCTTCACCGTACTCGGCTTTGGCGCCGCTCCGTGATAGCCGCGATCCAATTACGGCTGCCAGCGGATGTAGACGCGGGCAATGAGGCCGAGGAGCTACACGTCGGTAGGAGGAACAATGGTGTCATCACTGCTAAGCTCTGTGTTGAGCCGTCGACTGTTCGCCCGCACTGTCTTTGCTTCGCTCTGCTGCGCGCTGATCGCCTCGATCCTGGTGGTTGCGCACGAAACAGCCGCGCAAACGTCCAATCTCGCGCTGAATCGTCCAGTCAGCGCATCGTCGGTCGAGAATGGCGGCACGCCCGCCACGGCAGCCGTCGACGGCAACACCGGTACGCGCTGGTCGAGCGCAGCCAGCGATCCGCAGTGGATCTCGGTGGATTTGGGCGCCGTACGCACGATCGGGCGGGTGGTGCTGCGCTGGGAAGCCGCCTATGGCCGCGCCTACCAGATCCAGGTTTCGAATGATGGGAGCACGTGGACCAACATCTACAGCACCACCACCGGCGACGGCGGCGTGGACGATTTGACGATCAGCGGCAGCGGGCGCTACCTGCGCATGTACGGCACCCAGCGCGCGACAGGCTATGGCTACTCGCTCTGGGAGCTGGAGGTCTACGCCGGCGCGGCTGCTTCTCCGACGCCCGGCACATGCGGCACGAGCAACGTCGCGCTAAATCGCCCGGCCACCACGTTGTCGACCGAGAACGCGGGCACGCCGGCGAGTGCGGCTGTGGACGGCAACACGGGCACGCGCTGGTCAAGCGCGGCCAGCGATCCGCAGTGGCTGCGAGTCGATCTCGGCACAGTGCAATCGATCTGCAAAGTCACGCTGCGCTGGGAGGCCGCCTATGGCCGAGCGTACCAGATTCAAGTCTCGAACGATGGGAGCACCTGGACCAATGTTTTTAGCACGACAACGGGTGACGGCGGCGTGGACGATCTGACGGTCAGCGGCAGCGGGCGATACGTGCGCATGTACGGCACGCAGCGCGCCACGGGCTACGGCTACTCGCTGTGGGAGCTTGAGGTGTTTGTCGCCGGCACCGAGCCCAGCCCCACGCCGACCACCGGACCGGTCGACTTCGGCCCCAACGTGGCGATCTTCGATCCTTCGATGTCCAGCGCGACGATCCAGGCCAAGCTGAACTCGGTTTTCGCAACCCAGGAGCGCAACCAGTTCGGCATGGAGCGCAACGCGCTGCTCTTCAAGCCGGGCACTTACTCAGTCGACGCGAATATCGGCTTCAACACGCAGATCGCGGGCCTGGGCTTCTCGCCCGACGCCGTGACGATCAACGGCTATGTGCGTGCCGAGGCCGACTGGTTTGGCGACAACGGCACGCAGAACTTCTGGCGCTTTGCCGAGAATATGTCGGTCACGCCGCCCGACGGCAACAACCGCTGGGCCGTCTCGCAGGCCGCGCCCTTCCGCCGGATGCACGTCCGAGGCCAGCTCCAGCTCGATCCCCGCAATCACGGCTGGTCCAGCGGCGGCTTTCTGGCCGACAGCAAGATCGACGGCCAGGTGTTCGCGGGCTCGCAGCAGCAGTATATGACCCGCAACTCGCAGATCGGCAGCTGGTCCAACTGTGTGTGGAACTGCGTGTTTGTCGGCGTGAGCGGCGCTCCCGCGCAGACG
>DASWTW010000464.1:0-15215 GCA_036401895.1 Herpetosiphonaceae bacterium
GCTGACGGCAACCTGTGGTTCACCGAGTCCGACATCGAGTCGCCCAATCTTTTTACGCATAACATTGGCCGCATCACACCCGGCGGCGAGATTACCGAGTTTCCGGTGTGCCTCTCGTGCTATCCCAACGACATCGTTCAAGGGCCAAACGGCGTGTTGTACTTCACGCAGTCGAACTCGGCGCTGGGCCGGATCACCACGGCGGGCGAGGCGCTGGCGGATCTGCTGACGCCGAGGACCAACGTGATCGGCAACAACATCACGGCGGCCGGCGACGATGTGTGGTTCACCGATTTCAACAATCACAGCGTCTGGCGCTACAACGTGCCTAGTGACCAATTTACCGAGTTCGCCGTGCCGACGCCTGCCGCCACGCCGTATGATGTCGCGGTCGCACCTGACGGCAGCGTGTGGTTTAGCGAGCTGAGCGCCAGCGCGATCGGCAGACTCGACCCGGCGAGCGGGATCATCACCGAGATGCCGGTGACGGGCAGCCCGCGTCACATCGCGCTCACCGCCGATGGCAGCGTGTGGTACACCGATCGCTTCGGACATGCGATCGGGCGGCTGGTGCCGGCGACCAGCCAGGTAACTGTGTTTCCTCTGCTCACGCCGGGCGCCGGTCCTGAAGACATCGCCGCCACCGCCGATGGGAATCTCTGGTTTACGCAGTTCAACGCCGGAAACATCGCGCGGATCACTCCGGCGGGCGTGATCACCGAGGGCAAGCGCGCCAACGACAGCGGCCCGTTCGGAATCGCGATCGGGCCGGGACAGAGCGTGTGGTACGCGCAGATGCGGGCGAACAAGATCGCCGTGCTGTCGCCGTAGCCTGGGGCAGAAGCTAGCGGCGATGCGCTCATGACGCATCGCCGCTGTTGGCGTCCAGCCCCGCCCCTGTGGAACTACACGCTCACCGGAATCGGGTTTTCCAGTTGACGTAACGAATCGACGATCGGCGTTGGCGTGACGGCGTGCGGCACCACATGCCAGAAGCGATCGCGCCACTCGCGCCAGTTGTCCAGCACCTCCTGCCCACGCGCCGAGTCGGTGCGCGCGACATGCTCCGCGATCAGGAAGCGCAGCTCGTCGATCTGCCAGCCCTCGGCCAGCCGCTCGATCCGCGCCAGCTCAGGATTGAACCGTCGCGGGAAGTCGCCGTCCAGATCCAGCACATAGGCCCGTCCTCCCGTCATGCCCGCGCCGAAGTTGCGCCCGGTCGTGCCCAGCACCACCACCAGACCGCCGGTCATGTACTCGCAGCCGTGATCGCCCACGCCCTCGACGACGGCGAGCGCGCCGCTGTTGCGCACCGCGAAGCGCTCTCCCGCCTGGCCTGCCGCCCACAGCGAGCCGCCGGTCGCGCCATAGAGCGCCGTGTTGCCGATGATCGTGCTGTCGGCGGCGACGTAGCGAGCGTTCTCAGGCGGCCTGACGATCAGCTCACCGCCGCCCAATCCCTTGCCGACATAATCGTTGGCATCGCCGATCAGATCCATCCGCAGCCCGGTGACCGCAAACGCGCCGAAGCTTTGCCCCGCGCTGCCCAGAAAGGTTAGCTCGATCGTGTTGGGCGACAGCTCGATGTTGCGCCGCGCGATCGTGCCGGCCAGTGTCGCGCCCACGCTGCGATCGGTGTTGGCGATCGGGTAGACGTGCTGCACAGGCTGTCCGTCGAGCAGCGCGGGCGTGGCGTCTTCCAGCAGCCTGGCGTTGAGATCGGCAACCTGGGTCGGAGTCCGCTCGCCGCTCCAGCGCCGCAGCGCATTGGGACCGTAGGGCGTGACGATCATCGCCGCCAGATCCAGCTGATCCGCGCGCGCATGGCCGGTCGAGATCTGGTAGAGCAGATCGGCGCGGCCAATGATCTCGTCAAGCGATCGCGCGCCAAGCTCGGCCAGCAGCTCGCGCACCTCCTCGGCCAGATGCCCGAAGAAATGCATCACGTGCTCGGGCGTGCCGGGAAACTTGGCGCGCAGCTCCGGCTTCTGCGTGGCAATGCCGACCGGACAGGTGTTGTTGTGACAGGCGCGCGCCATCAGGCAGCCCTCGGCCACCAGCGCCGCCGTGCCAAAGGCGAACTCGTCGGCGCCCAGCAGCGCCGCGATCACCACGTCGCGCCCGGTCTGAAGCGTGCCGTCGGTGCGCAGCCGCACGCGATCACGCAGGCCGTTGAGCAGCAGCGTCTGCTGAGTTTCGGCCAGGCCCAGCTCCCAGGCCACGCCGGCATTTTTGATCGAGCTGAGCGGCGACGCGCCGGTTCCGCCCGCGTGGCCGCTGACCAGCACCACATCCGCCCCGGCTTTCACCACGCCCGCCGCGATCGTGCCGACGCCGACCTCGCTCACCAGCTTGACCGAAACGTCGGCCTGCGGGTTGATCTGCTTGAGATCGTAGATCAGCTGCGCCAGGTCTTCGATCGAGTAGATGTCGTGGTGCGGCGGCGGCGAGATCAGCGTGACGCCCGGCATGGTGTGCCGAATCTGCGCGATATAGTCGGTAACTTTGTGTCCCGGCAGCTGGCCGCCCTCGCCCGGCTTGGAGCCCTGCGCCATCTTGATCTGAAGCTCGCGCGCGTTCATCAGGTAGGCCGGCGTGACGCCAAAGCGGCCCGACGCGATCTGCTTGATCGCGCTGTTGCGCTCGTCGGCGAAGCGCTCGGGATCTTCGCCGCCCTCGCCGCTGTTGGCCATGCCGCCCAGTCGCTGCATCGCGATCGCCAGGGTTTCGTGTGCCTCGCGGCTGGTCGAGCCGATCGACATCGCGGCGGTCGAGAAGCGGCGCAGAATCGCGCTGGCCGGCTCGACCTTGCTCAGCGGCACCGGCGGCTGAGTCTTCCAGCGCAGCAGATCGCGCGGGGCGGCGGGAGCGCGCCGGTGGACCAGCTCCGAGTAGTGGCGGTAGGCTTCGCGCGGCGGCAGCTGAGAGGGCTTGAGGCCGACCGACTGGTGCAGCGCGTGAACGATCGTCGGGCTGTAGGCGTGATACTCGCCGTCTTTCTTGAACTTGTACACGCCCGGCACGGCCAGCGCGATCTTCTCGCCGCCGCCAAAGGCCCGCGCGTGCCAGTCCGCGACATCCGCCGCAACCTCGGCCCAGCCGATGCCGCCGATCCGCGACGACGTGCCGGTGAAGCAATCGTCGATCAGCTCCTCGCCGATGCCGATCGCCTCGAAGAGCTGCGCGCCGTGGTAGCTGTCGAGCGTGGCGATGCCCATCTTAGACAGAATTTTGCGCAGGCCCTCGTCCAGCGCGGCGATGTAGTTGCGCTCGGCCTTGTCGGGATCGAGCGCCTCACGCTGGCGCTCCTCGGCGGCCATATGCCGCACGCTGTCCAGCGCCAGATACGGATGGATCGCCTCCGCGCCATAGCCGATCAGGCAGGCCATGTGATGCACTTCGCGCGGCTCGCCGCTTTCGACCAGCAGCGAAACTTTGGCGCGCAGGCCGCAGCGCAGCAGATGCTGATGTACCGCGCCTACCGCGATCAAGGCCGGAATCGGCGCGTGCTCCTGGTCCACGTCGCGATCGCTGATGAACAACATCGCGATGCCTTCTTGAGTAGCTTTCTCCGCGGCCCGCTGTAGCTGCTGCACGGCGTTGCGTAGCCCGTCCACGCCCTCGGCAATCGGCCAGACCGCCGGAATTGTGCGCGCGGCGAAGGCCGGATCGGGAAGATTGCGCAGCGCTTCCCACTCGGCGGCGCGCAAAATCGGCCGCTCGATGCGCAGCAGATGCGCGTGCTCGGGCGTTTCTTCCAGCAGATTGCGCACGCGGCCCAGCATCATGCCCAGCGACATCACCAGCTTCTCACGCAGCGGATCGATCGGCGGATTCGTCACCTGGGCGAAGCGCTGCCGGAAGTAGCCAAAGAGCGGCCGGCCAACCTGGGTCAGCGGCGAGATCGGCGTGTCGTCGCCCATCGATCCAACCGGCTCGTGGCCGTCGCGAGCCATCGGCTTGAGCACCACTTGCAGCATCTCGGCGTCGTAGCCGAACGCGGCTTGCAGCGCCACCAGCGCCCCAGACGATGTTACAGCAGGCTGCTCCTCCGGCTCGACGTCGTCCAGCCCTTGCAGATGCTGCTCGATCCACTCGCGATAAGGCTTGAGCGCCGCCAGCTCGCGCTTGATCTGCGCGTCCAGCAGCAGCTGGCCACGGTTGAGATCGGCCACAATCATCTGGCCGGGACCAAGCCGGCCTTTGTGTACGATCCGCTCGGTATCGATCGTGACCGCGCCGACCTCTGAGCCCGCCACGACGACGCCGTCGTTGGTGACGATAAAGCGCGCCGGTCGCAGGCCATTGCGATCGAGCTTAAGCCCGACCACGCGGTTATCCGCGAAGCACAGCGCGGCCGGACCATCCCACGGCGCGATCAGGCAGCTGTGGTACTGGTAGAAGGCCCGCAGCTCGTCGTCCAGCGAGTCATCGTGCTCCCAGGCGGGCGGCGCCAGCATCGTCAGCGCGTGGCGCACCTCGCGACCATTGCGCACCAGCATCTCCAGCGTATTGTCGAGCATTGCCGAGTCGCTGCCGCGCGTGTCGATCACCGGCCGCAGATGCGCGATGTCGTCGCCCCAGACCGGCGAGTGAAAGTCGGGCTCGCGGGATTTGATCGCCGCGATGTTGCCGCTGAGCGTGTTGATCTCGCCGTTGTGGCAGACCATGCGGAAGGGCTGCGCGCGCTCCCAGGAGGGAAAGGTATTCGTCGAAAAGCGCTGATGATAGACCGCGAAGGATGAGGTGAAGTGCAGATCCTGGAGATCGGGGTAGAAGTTGCTGAGCTGTGACGCCTGCATCAGGCCCTTGTAGACGATCGTGTGCGACGACATCGAGGCGATATAAAAGCCGGTCATGGCCTTCATGTGGGCCTCGATGCCGATCGCCCGGCGGACGCGGTAGAGCGTGGCCTCCCAGTCATCGGCCGCGATCGACGCCGGACGCTGAAGCAGCGCCTGCACCACAACCGGCTTGAGCATCATCGCCTGAAACCCGAGCGCGCCGTCGTTAGTTGGGACGCGCCGCCAGGTCAGCAGCGGAATGCCGGCCTCGGCCAGATGCCGCTCGATCAGCGCGCGGCCTTCGCTAAGATTGGTCAGCGGCAGAAAGCACATCGCAACCGCCAGATCGCCGGGTGCGGGCGCGGACAGACGAGCGGATTTGAGATGCTGGGCGAAGAACTCGTGTGGAATTTCGGTCAGAATTCCCGCGCCGTCGCCGCTGCGGCCATCGGCATCGGTCGCGCCGCGATGCTCAAGATTGCAAAGCGCCTCAAGGGCCATCGCGACGATCTCCTGGCTGGGCTGGGCATCCAAACGGGCGACAAAGCCGATACCACAGGCATCGTGCTCATAGCGCGGGTCGTACAAAGGGGTACAGTTGGGCTGATCCATAAGTCCCTCTCCATCGCGGCTCGTCCAAGCGGCACATCAAGGAGTGTCGGTTGAGCGCCGCGCGGATTATCCACGCGGACGCAGATTCTGCCTCAGCGGATCGAGGCGTACGACAATCGCCGTCGTGGAAAAGCACATCGTTGGGACGAAGGATCAGCCGTCGGCAATGAGGCTGCTTCGGGGACACAAAACGCCCACCGGAGCCTCGTCTGTGAGGCGGGTGGGCGCGATTCAACGCCAGGCTAGCAAATAAATGTCCGTTTAATATACAAGAAGTCGATCCACCTGTCAAACCCGAATTTGGTCAATCAGTACAATCCGTGCTTATTGAAACCGCTTTCATAAATTCGCCGGTTGTACACAATGACTAACTGGCGAGCACTGGGCTACTCCGTCGGAAGTTTGCACAAGCAGAACGCCACCTAGCTGACAGCTAAGTGGCGCGACCCCAACCACGCGGTCTATGCAGTAAAAAGCTCTACGGGTAGAGCGTGACGCCGACGCTGGTCACACCCGAGCCAAGCCGGTCTGCGCGATAGGCGACGGTGCGATTGAAGGCGGCGTAAATGTCGTAGTTGACGGAGCCCTCAGAGTCGTACTGGCCGGCGAGCGCATAGGTATAGATCGAGCCGATCCCAACGCCGCCGGGATTGCCTGGAACGTACACATTCAGCTGCTGGTTGAAGACCTCAAGCCGTGTGGTGTTGCCGGCGCTGGCCGCGCCCGAGGTCGTATAGAGTGAGGAGCCGCTGATCGCCTGATTACCGTGCAGCGTCAGCGTCGAGTTCACGATCTGGGTCTCAGAGTCGTTCGATTGCGTGGCAGCATCGCCGCCGCCGCCGTCGTTGGTGATCGAGTCGCCGATGTTGACGGACCAGCCGACCGGCGTGCTGCCGTAGTATATATCGAAGGCGGCCTTGTTATAGCCGGTAGTGAACGGGTTGAGCGTAAGCTTGACGACGGTCTTTCCGCCGCTGGGCGCGCTGACAAACGAGATCGCGGAGCCGATCGGGCAGTTGTGGGTGTTATTGAACAGATCGATGTAGCAGCTCACGCTCTGAATGCCGACATCCTGCGAGTTGGTTTTGGCATTGGTCGCCGCCGGCACGGCGAACACGCAGCCGAGCAGCCCGAGTACAAACGCAAAGCGCGCCATTGTGTGGTACTTCATTGTGTCCTCTTGTTCAAAAGCTTCTTTGATCGAACAGGTTGGGGTCCGCCAGGCACCGGGTACACGAGTAGAACGAAGCCGGGGGGAGAAGCTGTGAAGAAGTACCGTGGGGGGAAGTGCGCTCGGTATTATAGCGAAATATAAAAAATTGTCAAATAACAATAAAAAATGTTTAACCTATTGGGCGGAAGCGTCTTTGTGCTCGACGTCGTGACGGTGATCTTCGAGAGGTTTAACGCCGGCATGGGCGGAGCCGTGCTGCTGGCTGCGGTCGCTCTGTGCCTCCACTTTGGACGCAGAAGACACCAGCCGACCTACAAGCCAGCAACAGCTTCACAGCAGCCGATCGCGGTCTAGACGCCGCGGACCAGCGCCGCCACCACCGCATCGCCGACCTGACTGGTCGAGAGCGGCTGCACTCCGGCGGGCACAATATCGGGCGTGACCTGGCCCGAGACCAGCACCTGCTGCACGGCGGCCTCGACCGCCTGGGCCTCGTTGTGCAATCCCAGCGAGTGGCGCAGCAGCATTGCGACGCTCAAGATCGTCGCCAGCGGATTAGCCACGCCTCGCCCGGCGATGTCTGGCGCGGAGCCGTGGATCGGCTCGTACAGGCCGATGCGAGTAGGTGGTTGTGAGGCCCTCACCCCCGTCGCTGCGGCGACTCCCCCCTCTCCCACTGCGGTAGGCGAGGGGGAAGTTTCGGTACTGCTTTGTTCTCTTGTTCCTTTGTTCCTTTGTTCTCCCCTAGGTTCTAGGTTCTGGGTTCTAGGTTCTCCGCCTCCCAGCGACGCGCTCGGCAGCAAGCCCATCGAGCCGGCCAGCATCGAGGCCTCGTCGGAGAGAATATCGCCGAACATGTTCTCAGTAACGATCACGTCGAAGTCGGCGGGGCGGCGCAGCAGATGCATCGCGGCGGCATCGACCAGCATATGCTCAAGCTGGATGTCGGGATATTCCTCGCCGACGATACGCGTGGTCACGCTGCGCCAGAGTCGCGAGGTTTCCAGCACGTTGGCCTTATCGACGCTGGTAAGCTTGCCGCGCCGCTCACGGGCCATGGAGCAGGCGACGCGCACAATCCGCTCGATCTCGCCCGTCGTGTAGGTACACACATCAGTCGCGCGCTCCGCTCCCTCGCCGACGGACTCGCGAGTCTTGGCGCCGAAGTAGATTCCGCCGGTCAGCTCGCGCACCACGATCAGATCGACGCCGGCCAGCAGCTCAACTCGCAGCGGCGAGGCCGCGCTGATCGCCGGGTGGACCGTGACCGGGCGCAGATTTGCGAAAAGATCCAGCGCCTTGCGAATGCCGAGCAGCCCGCGCTCAGGCCGATCGGCGGCGTTGGGATTGTCCCACCTGGGACCGCCGACCGCGCCCAGCAGCACGGCGTCACTCGCCTGGCACAGCCGCACGGTCTCGTCGGGCAGCGAAGAGCCGGCCTGATCGATCGCGCAGCCGCCGATCAGCGCCTCACGCAGAGTAAATTGATGCTCCCACTGCTCCGCGACGGCGGCCAGCACTTTCGCGCCTTCGGCCACTACCTCGGGCCCGATGCCGTCGCCCGGCAGCAGCGTTATCGTTGCCTGCATACTATTCCTTGGGGAACGAGCACGCGCCGGGCCTGCTCGCTCACAGTATTTTTGTATAAAAGATGTCCCGGTTAACGATCTGAAAGCCCGACGACAGATAGAGCTTTTGCGCCGCCGGATTCTTGCTCTCGGCATAGACGATCGCGGTGCGCGCGCCGTGGGCCTTCAAGCGTCGCAGCCCTTCCGCCATCACGATTTTGCCCAGGCCCTTGCCCTGAAACGCGGGCCGCGTCCCGACCGGCTCGAACTCGCCCGTGTGGTTGACCGGATCGAGCCAGCAGATACAGTAGGAGGCAAATTGACCATCCGGCGCGACCAGCACAATGTCTAGCTCGGGAACGTAGCCGGGAGCCTGGCGCAGCCGCCGGTAAGCTTCGAGCGTGACCTTGGACGGATTCCAGACCTCGCGATGGGTCTCGACGCGCTCATTCCACTCGTCCTCGCCGCCGACATGGCGCACGGTAAAGCCCTCGGGCAGCGGCAAATCCGGGATCGGATCGTCCAGGCTGCGCTGCATACGAAACATGGTATCTTCGTCGCGCTCGTAGCCGCGCGCCTCAAAGAACGCGGGGGCCTGCTGATCCGAGTCGACAGTTCTGATCCAGACCTGGCGCTTGCCGGCGTTGTCACCGTCCTTGAGTGTCACGCTGCCATGCTGCTCGGACCATTCGAGCATGGACTCCTCGATCCCGCCGTTGTAGCGCAGCCGTGGATGAATATTCCAAAAGACCACGCCGGGCGGACTGACCCAGATGTAGCTCAGCAGCTTGCCGTCCTCGTCCTCCCAGAGCTGAACGCCCTGCTGCGGATCGAAGACAACATTCTGGAACATGCCCCATAAAACATCGCCGACGTGGAAGTCGCCCGAGTCGGGCGCGATTCTACCCGACTCGGTGGCGAAGGCCAGCAGCGCCTGAAGATCGCGCTCGTCGCGGTAGGGCCGTGATGTGATCTGCATAACCCTCCTCACGGCTGGCTCAAAAACCAACCGCGGGCTAGTGTAGCACAGTCGTCACGCGCGGCTCATGCTCGGCCTCGTACTGCGCGATCTCGTCCTCCTGGCCGAGCAAGAAGCCCAGCTGATCGACACCGTTGAGCAGGCAGTACTTGGCGAACGGATCGATCGGGAAGCTGACCGCAGTGCCGTTCGGCAGAAGCACCTGCTGGGCTTCGAGATCCACCGTGAGCTGCGCGCCCGGATCGGCGGTGCAGAGCGCGATGATCTGCTGGTGCGCCTCGGGCTCGACCATCAGCGGCAGCAGTCCGACTTTCAGCGCGTTGTTGCGGAAAATATCGGCGAAGTAGGTCGAGATCACGGCTTTGAAGCCGAAGCCCTGCAAGGCCCACGGCGCGTGCTCACGCGACGATCCGCAGCCAAAGTTGTGCCCGCCGATCAAGATCTGCGCGCCCTGCGCCTCAGGCCGGTTCAGCGCAAACTCCGACTTTGGATTGCCCTGCTCGTCGTAGCGCCAGTCGGCGAAAAGATGATCGCCCATGCCCTGCTTGTCGGTCGCTTTGAGGAAGCGCGCCGGAATAATCTGATCGGTATCGATATTTTCGATCGGCAGCACGACGCAGGTGCCGCTAAAAGTGTTGATTGGCTCCATGATTGCTCCACAGGAGAACCTAGAACTTAGAACCTAGAACCAAACGCTGCTCAGCTCTAGGTTCTAGGTTCTGGGTTCTAGGTTCTAAACAAGCTCTCGCGCATCGGTGATCTTGCCGTTGATCGCGGTGGCTGCTGCGGTCAGCGGGCTGGCGAGAAACGTCCGGCCGCCCTTGCCCTGCCGCCCCTCGAAGTTGCGATTGCTGGTCGAGACGGCGTACTGGCCCGGCTGAAGCTTATCCTCATTCATGGCGATGCACATGCTGCACCCGGCCTCGCGCCACTCCGCGCCGGCCTCCACGAAAATATCGCGCAGCCCTTCGGCCTCGGCCTGCTGCTTGACCTGCTGCGATCCGGGAACGACCAGCATACGCACGTTCGGCGCGACTTTCCGGCCGCGCAGAATATTGGCGGCCATGCGCAGATCGGTGATGCGCGAGTTGGTGCAGCTGCCCAGGAAAACAACATCTACGGGCTTGCCGAGCAGCTGCTGGCCCGGCTGGAGGCCCATGTAGTTCAGCGCCTTGTCGAGCGCGGCCCGCTGGCTGGGATCGCCGAGCGCGTCGGGATCGGGCACCGGCTGATCGATCGCCATGCCCATGCCCGGATTCGTGCCGTAGGTAATCATCGGTCGCAGCGCGCCGGCATCCAGGCTGATCGCGGCGTCGTAGGTCGCGCCCTCGTCGGTCGGCAGCGTCCGCCACTGCTCGACGGCGCGCTCCCAGTCCGCGCCCTGCGGCGCGTGCGGCCGTCCCGCGATATAGCTAAACGTCGTCTCGTCGGGCGCGACCATGCCGGCCCGCGCGCCGCCCTCGATGCTCATATTGCAGATCGTCATGCGCTCCTCCATCGAGAGCGCGCGGATCGCCGAGCCGGTGTACTCGAAGACGTAGCCCGTGCCGCCGCCGATGCCGATCTGCGCGATGATCGCCAGGATGATGTCTTTGGCCGTCACGCCAGGCTGAAGCTGTCCGTCGACGCGAACTTCCATGGTGCGCGGCTTGTTTTGCAGCAGACACTGCGTGGCCAGCACATGCGCGACCTCGCTGGTGCCGATACCGAAGGCCAGCGCGCCGAACGCGCCGTGCGTGCTGGTGTGCGAGTCGCCGCAGACGATCGTCATGCCGGGCTGCGTCAAGCCCTGCTCAGGGCCAATCACATGCACAATGCCCTGTTTGTCGGAGCCGAGCTTGAAGAGCGGAAGGCCAAAATCCTGGCAGTTGCGCTCAAGCTGCGCCAGCTGTGCGCCGGCCTGCGGATCGACGATCGGGATCAGGCCGTCCAGGCCGCGCGGCGTGGTCGGCGTCGAGTGATCCATCGTGGCGATCGTTTGCTGCGGATGGCGGACGGACAGCCCGCGCTCACGGAGCTGGGTAAAAGCCTGTGGCGACGTGACCTCGTGGACCAGGTGCAGATCGATGTAGAGCACCGCCGGCGTGTCCGCTGTTTGCGGCCTGACGATATGCGATTCCCAGATTTTCTCAAACAGCGTTCGTGGTCGTGTGGTCATATCCATTCCTCTAGGTCCTGTCGCCTGGCAGTTGGAGGGTTGCCGTGGCCGAGACACATTGCTCGTTCTTCCCGGCCACGGCTTGCTCATCGTCCAGCGCGACGAAGCTTACTTATTGATGTAATCAAGCCACTGGTAGCGGTCCTCGGTCGCGCCGTCGAAGAGGCCGAAGAAGACCTTCTGGATCTCGTTCGTGATCGGGCCGCGTCCGCCGGCCTTGACGGCGAGGCCATCGACCGAGCGGATCGGCGAGATCTCGGCGGCGGTGCCGGTGAAAAACAGCTCATCGGCGATGTAGAGCGCCTCGCGCGGAATCACCTGCTCGCGCACCTCGTAGCCCAGGTCGCGCGCGATCGTCATCACGGTGTCGCGGGTGATGCCCGGCAGCAGCGAGGCAGTGATCGGCGGCGTGTAGATGACACCACGGCTGATCACGAACAGATTCTCGGCCGAGCCCTCGCTGAGATTGCCGGTGCTGTCCAGCGCGATGCCTTCGACGTAGCCGTTGCGCTGCGCCTCCATCACGATCAGCTGCGACGACAGGTAGTTGCCGCCGGCCTTGGCCATCGTCGGCAGGGTGTTGGGCGCGGGCCGTGTCCAGCTCGAAACGCACACATCGACGCCTTTTTCCATGCCTTCTTCGCCCAGAAAGCTGTCCCAGGCGATCGCCGAGATCGCGACCTCGACCGGCGTGTCTTTGGGCGCGGGGCTGATCTCGCCGAGGCCACGGAAGGCGAACGGCCGCAGATAGGCGCTCTTCAACCCGTTGGCGCGCATCACCTCGCGACAAGCCTCCGAGAGCTGCTCCAGAGTAAAGCGAATCGGCATGCGGTAGATCCGCGCCGAGTCGTAGAAGCGGTCCATGTGCGGCGCCAGCCGAAAGATCGCGGGACCGTTCGGCGTGCTGTAGGCGCGCATGCCTTCAAAAATGCTCGATCCGTAGTGGATCGCGTGAGTCATCACATGCACTGTGGCGTTTTGCCATTCGACCATCTCGCCGTTGAACCAGATGTACTTGGTGGGAGTCATGGGCATAGCGACAGCTCCTTTGCTTGTTCAAGCCCTGTGCTGGTGCTGTGTGCGTGGTGTTGAGGGCACACAGCTGAGTGATTGGATTTACCCATGATACACCACGTCAGCCGGTCGCGCATCTAGCGCCCGCAGCAGTGGCAGCTCGAACGAATCGGTCAGCGCCTGCCAGCTAGCCTCGATAATATTGGCCGAGCAGCCGACCGTCGACCAGCGCTCGTCGCCGCGCGCCGCCTCGATCAGCACGCGCGTGACCGCCGCCGTCGCGGATTGCTCGTCCAGGATGCGCACTTTGTAATCGGCCAGATGTACGGTCGCCAGCTCGGGATAGAACGGCACCAGCGCTTTGCGCATCGCGCAGTCCAGCGCATGCACTGGCCCGTTGCCCTCCGCCGCCGTATGCACGATCTCGTCGCTCACACGGATCTTGACGGTGGCCTCGGCCAGCATCGGCCGCCCGTGACGCTGCTCCACCACGACCATCGCATCCAGCAGCTCGAACGGCGCGCGATAGGCCGGATCGGAGCGGCGGATCAGCAGCTCGAAGGAGCCCTCGGCGGCCTCGTACTGAAAACCGATATGCTCCAGCTCTTTGATCCGCTCCAGCACGGCTTTCTCGTTGCCGTTGATCTTGAGGCCCAGCTCCTCGGCGCGCATACGCACGTTGCCGCGTCCCGACAGCTCCGAGACCACGACGCGGCGCTGGTTGCCCACGAGCTGCGGATCGATATGCTGGTAGCTGTGCTCGACCTTGGCTACGGCGGCGACATGAATCCCGCCCTTGTGGGCAAACGCGCTCCGGCCCACGTAGGCCGCGTGCTCATCCGGGCTCAGGTTGGCCACGGCGGCGACATAGCGCGAAAGCTCCATCAGCCGCGCCAGCTGCTCATCGCCGACGACGGGCAGGCCCATTTTGAGCTGAAGATTGGCCATGATCGCCACGAGATTGGCGTTGCCGCAGCGCTCGCCGTAGCCGTTGATCGTGCCCTGGACGTGAGTCGCGCCCGCCTCGATCGCCGCCAGCGAGTTGGCGACCGCAAGCTCGCCGTCGTTGTGGGTGTGAATACCGATGCGAGGAGAGCCGACGGAAGAACCTAGAACCAAGAACCTAGAACCGGAGGCTGGTTCGTCTTCTAGGTTCTGCTTCACTTCATGCACTACGCGAGCAACCCAGCCCGGCAGCGAGCCGCCGTTGGTGTCGCAGAGGATCACGGTCTCGGCTCCGGCCTCGGCGGCGGCGCGAACAGTTGCCAGCGCGTACTCGGGATCGGCGCGATAGCCGTCGAAGAAGTGCTCGGCGTCGTAGAGCACGCGGCGGCCCTGGGCGCGGAGATAGGCCACGCTCTCGGCGATCATGCGCAGATTCTCGTCGAGCGTGGTTTCCAGAACATCGGTGACGTGCAGCGTCCAGGACTTGCCGACGATCGTGCAGATCTCGGTTTCGGCGTCCAGCAGCGCGATAATGTTGGGATCTTCGGCGACGGCGGCGTTGGCGCGGCGGGTCGAGCCGAACGCGCAGATCGTGGCCTGCTGCCACTGCTCGGCGCGGGCGCGGCGGAAGAACTCGGCGTCTTTGGGATTGGAGCCCGGCCAGCCGCCTTCGATCAGCGGAATCCCGAACGCGTCCAGCTCGCGCGCGATCTTGAGCTTGTCCTCGACCGAGAGCGCCATCCCTTCGCGCTGAGTGCCGTCACGCAGCGTCGTGTCATAGATCTGAATCGTCATAGTGCCTCCAAGTACCAAGTGATGACCATGTACTGCGCTGTGCTGAACCGTCATTGGTCATCGATGGTCATTGGCTATGCGCGTCGCCACACGGGATACGAGCCAAAGATCTTGAAGCCGTCGGTGATCGCCGCCACCCGCTCCAGCGCATCGGCCACGCGTGGATCTTCGCGATGACCTTCGAGATCGCAGAGAAAAATGTACTGGCCGAGCTGCTCGCGCGTCGGTCGCGACTCCAGCTTGGCCAGGTTGATGTTGCGCTTCGCAAACTCTTGCAGCACATCCAGCAGCGATCCGGGCTGGTTGCGCAACGTCGCGAAGCAGATCGAGGTTTTGTCGTTGCCCGTGGGCGCGGCAGCCTCCGGCGCGATGATCAAAAAGCGCGTCTCGTTGATCTGCTTGTCCTGGATGTTGCGTGCCAGGATCTGCACCGGATACAGGTCGGCCGCGCGGGGTGTGCCGATCGCGGCGCTGTTGGGCTCGCGCAGAACCTCTTCGACAGCCGCCGTGGTGCTCAGCGTCGCGGCCATGGTAGCGTTGGGCAGCACGCGCTCGATGAAGCGGCGGCATTGCGCCAGCGCCTGCGGGTGCGAGCGGATGACCTGGATATCGGCCAGGCTGGTCTCGGGCCTGGCCAGCAGCAGATGCTGCACCGGCACCACCACCTCGGCCACGATCGGCAGATCCGTCTCGTGGATCAGCACGTCGAGCGTCAGCCCGACCGCGCCCTCAAGCGAGTTTTCCACCGGCAGCACGCCCTGATCCGCCAGTCCGGTCTCAACCGCCGAGACGACGGCGGGAATGCTGCCCATCGGCAGGAGCTTGGCGGTTTTGCCCACATACAGCAGCGCCGCCGACTCGCTCCAGGTGCTGGGTGGTCCAAGATACGCAAGTGTCGTCATTCGTGGTGTCCGAGCGTTGAGTTGCCGAAGAGGTCGACGGCGTAGGCGGGAATGCTGGTGTTGGCGTAGCTGGCGGCTTTGTTGCGCAGCCGCTCCTGGCGCGTGGCGATCAGCTTGTTCAGCGCGCCCATGTACGCCTGCGCCGCCGCGACGATGATGTCGGTATGCACACCGTGGCCGCTGTAGGTCGGCTTGCGAGCATCAGGCTCATCAGGATCGCGATCGTCGTCGCGATGATAACCATTGCCGTTGCCATTGCTGGCTCCTTCCTCGATGCGAATCGT
>DASWTW010000465.1:0-10926 GCA_036401895.1 Herpetosiphonaceae bacterium
GATAACACATAACGGGCAGCAACGAGCGTATCATAGATCAAGGAAGATCTATGGAAGATCTACGGAAAGGATTTCACCATGCGAATGCTTCGTCTTGGCTCGCTGCTGGCTATGGTTGGGCTGCTGCTCGCCGCGTGTGCCCCGCGCGAGGTGACAGCCGATGAGATCATGCGCCGGATGGAAACAGCGCGCAATAATTTACAGACTGCACATGTGATCGCCGATGTTGCGCTGACATCGCCGGAGCGCAGCGGCAACTTCTCGGTCGAGGCCTGGGCCAAAAAGACCGGCCAGACCGACGCCGCCGGCAAGCCGATCGGTAAGCTGCGCGCTAAGGTACTGAGCGCCAACGAGCAGGATCTGGTCAACACTGAGTTCGTCAGCGACGGCGAGACCTTCTGGCTGTACACGCCCAAGGCCAACAAGGTGATCACCGGCAAGCGCAGCGATCTGAAGCAGGGTCAGGCCGGCGCTGCCGATCCTGCCGCTCAGATGGTACAGATGCAAGAGATGTTGCAGCAGCTTATCGACGGCGCGAACGTCACGATCGAGAACCAGAGCGAGCAGATCGCCGGCCGCGATACGTGGAAGATTCGCCTGACACCCAAGCCGGAAACGCAACAGCAGCTTCAGCTTGGCAACGTGATCGACACCACGCTGTGGGTCGATAAGCAGAGCGATCTGCCGGTCAAGGCACTGCTCGACGCCAAAGACCTCGGCAAGCTTGAGGCGACGGCGACCACGCTCGATCTCAACCAGACGATCGCCGACGACCGCTTCACCTTCACGCCACCCGCCGGAGCCGAGGTGATCAACGCCGCCGATATTGCGAAGAACGCCCGGCCGCAGACCACCAACCTTGACGACGCGCGCAAGGCTGCCTCGTTCACGGTGCTGGCGCCCGCCACGCTGCCGAACGGCGTGCAGCTCGACGACGTTCAGCAGCTCAAGATGCGCGGCGAGACCGTGATCCAGAACTACTCGGGCGCGATCAACTTCAGCCTGGTACAAAGCAAGGGCGGCTTCCCTGGCGAGGAGCGCCAGCCGGCCGGCGCGCAGACGCAGCAGGTGCAGGTGCGCGGCCAGAGCGGGAGCCTGATCACCGGCAGCGGCGCGCAGCAGGGCACGTTCCTGCGCTGGCAGGAGAACGGCGTCACGATCGTGATCGCCGGAACGCTGACGCCCGACGAGGCAACCGCGATCGCCGAGTCGCTCAAGTAGCGGCATAAGCGCGGCTCACAGTGCGAGGGTACGGGCCATGTCCGTACCCTCGTCGTTTATTCGTGATAGAATTTTAAGCGTCTATGAGACACCGGCAGCAGTACGGGGATAACGCATGCAAGAGGACACATCCCTGATCCGAGCGCGCAGCCTGGCCCGCCGCTACACGATGGGCAAGGAGTCGGTGATGGCGCTCAACGGCGTCGATCTCGACATCCAGCGCGGCGAGTTTGTCGCGCTGGTGGGTCCGTCCGGCTCAGGTAAATCGACGCTGCTGAATCTGATCGGCGGTCTGGATCGGCCCAGCGACGGCGAGATCTGGGTCGAAGATCTGGAGCTGGGCAAGGCCAGCGATAAGCGGCTGGTCCGCTATCGTCGCGACCGGATCGGCTTTATCTTCCAGAGCTTCAACCTGCTGCCGACACGTAGCGCCGTCGAAAATGTCGAGGTGCCGCTGATGCTGGCGGGCCAGAATCGCAAAGCTCGCCACGAGCGCGCCCTGGATCTGCTGGGCCGCGTCGGGCTGGGCAAGCGTGCCGGGCACAAGCCGAACGAGCTTTCCGGCGGCGAGATGCAGCGCGTAGCGATCGCCAGAGCGCTGGCCAACAACCCGGCGCTGCTGCTGGCCGACGAGCCGACCGGCAATCTAGACTCGAAGACCGGCAAAGATATTCTCAACATGCTGGGCGATCTGCTGCGCACGCAGGGCCTGACGATGGTGCTGGTCACCCACGATATGAACGTCGCCAGCCACGCCGACCGGATCGTGCATCTGCTCGACGGCAAGATCCAGCGCATCGAGACGGCAGCCGAGCGCAATGGCTACCGCGCGGAGCCGGCAGCAGTGGAGGCTATGCGATGACTCTTGGTGATATGCTCAGCACAGCGCTCTCCAACCTCGGCCGGCGCAAAGTCCGCACGATTCTGACCTCGATCGGCGTGATCGTCGGCATCCTGACGATCGTGACGATGGTCTCGCTGGGCATCGGCGTGCGGATCGAGATCAACAAGCAGTTCGCGCAGATCGGCCTGGAGCGCGTGTTTGTGAGCCCGCGCGAAGGCGAGCGCAACTTTTTCACGCAGTTTGCGGCGCCGCAGCGCACCAATCCGATCCTGCCCGAAGATGTCGAGCGCTGGCGACAGTTGCCGAATGTGCGCGAGGTTGTGCCGGATGTCGATCTGCCGCTGGGTGTAGCCAGCGCGCTCAAGATTGGCGACAAGACCCAGCAGATCGGTATCAGCGGCGATGGTGGCCCAATAGGTCAAACGCCTTTCAGCACGCCGCCTACCGCGCTGGCGGGCACGATCGAGCTGCCGGATGAGCAGGGCCAGATTGTGCTGACGGCAGGCGTGCTTGAGGAGCTGAACATCGGCAGCGATCAGTTTGCCGCGCTGGTGGGACAGCCGGTTGAGATCGTGCTGCAAGCGCCGCGCGGCGAAACCCAGAGCTTTGGCTTTATGGTTGTCGGCGTGTCGTCGGAGGAGATCCCGACGGTGCGCGTGCCGCTGGTGGATCGGGCCGAGATGAAGGGCTGGTGGTTCAACCGCCCCGATATTCTGGCGACCGACGGCTACGACTCGGTGACGATCCGCGCGACGACGATCGCGGCGGCCAATGAGCTGGTGCCGCAGATCCGCAGCGAGGGCTTTCGCGTGCAGTCGCTTGAGCTGATTCTGGATCTGGCGGATCAGGTCTTCACCGTGATCAATGTGATGCTCTCGTCGGTCGGCGGCCTGGCGCTGCTGGTCGCCTCGCTGGGCATTGTCAACACCATGATTATGTCGATCTACGAGCGCACCCGTGAGATCGGCACGCTCAAAGCGATCGGCGCGTCGCGCGGCGACATTCGGCTGATGTTTATGTTCGAGGCCGGCATGATCGGGCTGATGGGCGGCGTGATCGGGATTATCTCGGGCTGGGGCCTGGGCCTGCTGCTCAACCGGATCATCCTGTGGTACATCGAGCGCGAGCAGCTGCCGATTCGCGGCGATTTCTTCGTGGTCACGCCGACGCTGGCGCTGGTCTCGCTGCTCTTCGCGACGCTGATCGGCGTCGTCGCGGGGCTCTACCCGGCCAACCGCGCCGCGCGTCTCGATCCGCTGATGGCGCTGCGGCATGAGTAGATAGGCCCTGGCGGGCAAACAAAGGAACAAGCGAACAAGCGAACAAAAAGCAGCCTGATCGTTTGTTCCTTTGTTTTTTTGTTCTCTTGTTCTTGGTTCTTGGTCAGGCCCTCACCCCCGTCTCGCTCTGCCCCACTCCTCGGCGGGCTTCCGGCTTCACGGCCGCAGGCGAGGGGGAATAATTAAGAGTCTATGCGCGCTTGATTCTCCTTTGTTCTTTTGTTTGCTTGTTCCTTTGTTCTGGGTTCTTTGCTCTTTGCTCTTTGTTCTTTCGATTTTTAGGTTCTGGGTTCTAGGTTCTAGGTTCTTCTCTCCCCTTTGTTCCCTTGTTCCTTGGTTCTTTTGTTCCTCGATTTGCTACCACCGCGTACCTTTGGTATAATCGCACAGGAAATGAAACACCTTTCTGCTCTGCGACGGCGACCACAGCGCGCCGTCGGTTGCTTGTTCGCAGGGCTAATTCCATAGAAAGGAGGTGCACACATGCGCGCACGTACTTACGAGCTGATGTATATCATCGATCCCACTGTGGGAGGCGATGAGGAATATACCGCGATCGCCGACCGGGTTCAAAGCTCCATCACGAACGCCGGAGCGACGATTCAAGATGGCGAGACGCTAGCTCCCTCAGGCCGCCGCAAGCTGGCCTACGCGATCCGCCACGGCGGCCGCGATCTGACCGAAGGCTTCTACGTCTTCCATCGCTTCGAAGCCCAGCCACAGCAGCTTCCCGTGATCGAACGCGATCTGAAGCTGACCGAGCAGGTCATGCGTTATCTTCTCACCATTGGTGAGTAGGTATCGCTGATCAATCAGCCGCGAGCACAAACCATCGCAGCGTACAACGCATAGTTGGGCATGGTAGAGGTTATGGCGAAGGACTTGAATAAGGTCATGCTGATCGGTCGTCTGGGCACTGAGCCCGAGCTGCGCTACACGCAGCAGGGCGTGCCGATCACAACGTTCCGTATGGCGATCTCGCGGCAGTGGCGCGATAGCGAGGGAAACCAGCGCGACGAAACCGAGTGGTTCACCGTCGTTTCCTGGAATCGATTGGCTGAGATTTGTAGCGAATTTTTGCAAAAAGGCGCGCGCGTCTATATCGAGGGGCGGCTGCAAAACCGCTCCTGGGACGACGCGCAATCCGGTGAAAAACGCTATCGGACGGAGATTGTCGCTAACGACATGATCATTCTCGAAAGTCGTCCCGGCGGCCGACCAGAGCCCGGCGATGACTTCGGCAGCGATCGAGGCCAGTACGGCGGCGCTCGCTCGGCGGGCGGTCCGCGCGGCGGTAGCCGCAGCACGTACGAAGATCATGGCGGCTTTAGCGACGAAGATATACCTTTTTAGAAACATGACCAATAACCAATGATCAGTGACCAACAAGTGATAAATTGGTAATTGGGTATTGGCAATTGGTAATTGGTGACATTAATGGCTGAAGATACCAACCTGCAAGACGAGCAGCTTGACGAGCCGCAGCCGATCCAGGGCCGCCGGCGCATCACGCCTGCCTCGGCTGCGACCACCGTTTCTGGTGGCGCGACCCGCCGCCGCTACACGCCGCGGCGCAAGGTCTGCCAGTTCTGCGCCGACAAGATCGGCATTCCCGACTACAAAGACATCAAGCGTCTCCAGCGCTTCATCTCCGATCGGGGCAAGATCTTGCCGCGCCGCCGAACCGGCACGTGTGCGAAGCACCAGCGTGGCCTGGCAACCGCGATCAAACGTGCCCGGCACATTGCGCTGCTGCCCTTCGTGGCAGCCCCGACGCGCGGCTAAGTTTGCTGCGCGTGTAAAGGTTCAATCATTTGAGCTGAACGACGTAGAGCGGGCACGGGAGCAGATTTGCCCCGTGTCCGTTGCTTTGGAAAAGGAATTATGAGCAACCGACCACGTCCTTCTCAATCCCCGGAACGTCGCCCAACTCGGCGCCAGATCGCGGCGCAACAGCACGAGGCCAACGTCCAGCGCCGCGTGGTACTTGCGATCGGTGGTGCCGTTGGACTGGCGCTCCTCCTGATCATCGGCGGCATTCTTTATGACCGCCTGTATGAGCCCAACAAAACAATCAAGACGGTCAATAATGCAACCCTGACGCGCGGCGACTACGAGGCGCTGGTTCGCTCCAACACGATCCAGCAGATTATTCAGGGCTTGCAGTTCAGCAAGCTCTTCGGCGCGAATCAGAGTCTCGGCCAGACCGGCCAGTTCGACGAGCAGGTGGTGCAGGCCAACGTCCAGCTGACCGAGATCGGCACGTCGCGCTCACGCCAGACCGAGCCCGACGGCCCGACGGTCCAGCAGTGGGTCGATCGCCAGATTCTTGAGCAGAATGCCAAGCAGCAGTTCAACATCGATCCGCAGCCGGGTGAGATCGACCAGCAGGTTGTGGCGCAGTTCGGCTCGCTGCTTGAGAGCGCAGAGCCGATCAGCAGCACCGACACCACGACCGATACCGCTGAGACGGCGGTAGCCGATGCGACGAGCGCTGCTGCGACTGCCTCCGCCACCACGCCGACCGCCACCGCGCTGCCGACAGCTACGCCCGAGGCCGCGCAGGCCACCGAGAAGGTCAACCAGATCGTCGATGTGCTCTACACCGAGTACATCAACATCCTGGACTCGCTGCCTGAGGGCGCCCTGGATCGCCAGCGCGAGCCGCACACTACCAAAGAAGAAATGCTTTCGGTGATGCGCAACGGCCTGCGTGAGCAGGTGATCCGCACCAAGATCGGCGAGGCACTTGTGGCCGAAGCTCCGGCCGGCGAGGATGAGAATCCTACCTCGATCCAGGTCCGGCATATTCTGCTTCAGGTGCCGAAGCCCAGCCCAACGCCTGAGGCGACCGAGGAGGCCGGCGAGACCGCGACCGCAGAGGCGGACGCCACACCGACCGCTGAGCCAACGCCTGTGCCGACGCCATCGGCTGAGGAGCTGGAAGAGCAGTTCACCGAGCGCAAAGCAGAGGCTGACGAGATCTACCAGCAGCTAGTCGCCAACCCGGACTCATTCCCGGAAGTCGCGCGCGAGAAGTCGGAAGATCCCGGCTCGGCGGCTAACGGCGGTGACCTCGATCCGTTCGATCGTGAGGGCAACGTGGTCGGCCAGCAGGGTCAGACGCTGGTCAAGCCGTTTGTGGATGCGGCCTGGGCGCTGAAGACCAGCGAGATCAGCCAGCCCGTGCGCACCGACTTCGGCTGGCATATCATCCAGCGCGTCCCGGAAGATCCGCAGGAGCGGCTAGAGCGGCTCCGCAACGAGGCGCTCGACAAGTGGCTGGAAGAAAAGCGTGCAGCGGCGACGATTACACCGCCGCCGACCGCAACGCCGACCGTCGAAGCGCCACTGGCGACCGAGACGACCGCGCCGGCCGAGGAGACTACGCAGCCTGAGGCGACAACCACGCCTTAGCCGCGCTACCCGTACCGTGGAAGGAGCGGGCGCTGCCCCGCTCCTTTGCGTGTCATCTATGGAGGTCATGTGAAACGCTGGCGCGCGCCTCGCGATCCACTGTCACCACTTTGCTTCTTGGGCGCTCTCGCAAGCCTGGTCCTGGTCTTCTTCGCCTTCACGCAACTGGTGGCTGTATTCCAGGGGCCGCTTGAAGAATGGCCGATCAGCTTCGGCACGTTCGGCTGGGCACTGGCGGCATTAGCGGGGCTCGTGGTGGCGATCGCGCTGGTCTGGCTCGGCATTCAGCGCAGCTCGCTGAGCTATGAGCTGGATCGCAACGGCATCTATATCTCGCAGCTAGGCAGCCGCTACACGATCCCGCTGGATCAGGTGGTAGCGTTCAGTGCGGCAGACCAGCCGCGACAAACTTCCAAGCCCGTGATTGTGTTTGGACGCGCACAGCCCAGCCAGCAGATCATGATCGAAACCTATCACTACGCGTACCGTCTGGCAGTTGCGGAGCGCGATCTGTTCAGCCGCGAGCTTCAGGAGCGCCGCCAGCTTGGTACGATCCAATCACCGCCCGAGGGCCTGACCCGCACCCGGCAGACGCTCTTCGATTTTTTTGCTGGCGCAACCACACGCCGGCTGCTGATTATCGGTCTGCTGCTGAATCTTGTGCTGTGGGCGGTGCTGACCTGGCGCTTTCCGACGCTGCCGGCGACGGTGCCGGTCCGCTTCGATCCGCTGGGCGGCACGGCGGGAACCCGCGCCAAGACCTACACGCTGCTCCTGCCGGCGATCGCGACCGGAGCCTGGTTTGGCAACCTGCTGCTTGCGCTCGTGAGCTACCCGCGATCGCGGCTGGTAGCTGAGCTGCTACTGCTGGGAGCGCTGATCGTCCAGCTCGTGCTGCTGCTGGCGGCCTGGTTTATTGTGACGCTGGCCCAATAGCGCGCCGCTCCTACCCGAGCTACAGCACGGCATCAAGCTAGATCGACGATTCCCCCAGAACCGCTTCTCGATCTCGTAGCGCTGCGTCTTGCTCGCGCGAGATTGCCGAACATTCAAGATTTCATGCCCGCCGGATACTCCTCAAGCACCTCAACATACTTCGGGAAGATCAGATAAACCTGCTCCTCCAGCGCGATGCAGCGCTCAACCTCCGACGAGATCATCTCGCGCAGCTTATCGATCAAACTCAGACCGATATAGATCAGGCAGCGTTACTCGGCCTGACGATAGCGAATTGTGCTTACTATTTGCTGATGGTAGTTGAGGAGCGAGAAAGAGGTGTGAGGCGGTGTGAGGTTTCGATATACGGCCGAGTTGCTGGAAAACAACATCCGATGTGTCTGCTCGCTCGGCTACCCCAGTCGGTCGAACATAGAGACACATCGGATGCTGGTTGCGATAGCTGCTGACGCAGTGCCATCGCGTTTCTGAAATCCGTCACAACCTGGAAGGCGAAAGCGATGGCGCGAAACGATTATTTTCGCGCCATCACAACCCTGAGAGCTTACTTGACGCTGACGTCGTCCACGAAGAACGCGCTCGGCAGCGAGCTGTCGTTGGTGCCGGTGAACTGGACGCGCAGGGTCTGGCCGGCGTAGGCCGACAGGCTGATGCTGTCCTGGCGCCAGGTGCCCGCGCCGCTGGCGTTGCTCCAGCTGCGCAGCGTGGTGACGAGCGTGCCGCTGCTGTTGTACAGGCGAACGCGCAGGTAGTCATACGCTGTCGAGCCCGACTCGGTGGTCGTCATGTACCACCAGTAGCTCAGCGTGCCGTTGCTCGGGATCGTCACCGTCTGGTAGATCGAGTCCGTGCCGTTGTTGTAGTCGGCCAGGTAGGCGCTGTACGAGCCGGCGTGCGGGCGCGTCGTGTCGATCAGCTGGTAGCCGCCGGTCGACGACTGCACCCACGGGCTGGTGCCGCTCTCGAAGCCACCGTTGACGATCTTCTCGGTGCCGCTCGGCGGAGGCGTCGGGGTCGGGGTCGGCGTGCCTGGCGTCGGGGTCGGCGTGCCGCCCGTGCCGGTCACCGCGCGATAGGCGTTGATGCGGCCACAGGTCCAGAATGAGCCGGTGCCGCTGATCGCGTCCGAGGTGCTGCAAATGCGGTCACGGATCTGAGCGTTGCTCAGGCCCTGCGAAGCCAGCAGGCCGGCCAGACCGGCGACGTGCGGCGTAGCCATCGACGTGCCGCTGATGGTGTTGTAGCCGTTGTTGAGCCAGGTCGAGTAGATGTTCGAGCCAGGAGCCGCGACCTCAACCCAGCTGCCGTAGTTCGAGAACGACGAGCGGGCATCCGTGTTGGTCGTCGAGGCAATCGCGAAGCAGTTCGGATACGCTGCCGGATAGGCGCTGGTCTGGCTGCTGGTATTGCTGTTGCCGGCGGCGCAGGCAAGGAAGACGCCAGCGTTCCAGGCATTGTTCACCGCGCTCTGAAGCGTGGTCGAGCCGGTGCCGCCCAAGCTCAGGTTGATGACCTTGGCGCCGTTCTGGGCGGCGTAGTTGATGCCGTTGGCCACGTTGGCCAGCGTGCCGCTGCCGTTGTTGTCGAGCACGCGGACCGGCATCAGGTTACAGTTCGGGCAGGTGCCGGCGCCGCCGGTGCTGTTGTTGGTCTCAGCAGCCGAGGTACCCGCAACGTGCGTGCCGTGGCCGTTGCCGTCATCGGGCGCGCTGTCGTTCTGCACATAGTCATAGCCCGGAACCATCTTGGAGTCCAGGTCCGGGTGGGTGCGCTGAATACCGGTATCGACGATCGCGATGACCGTGCTGGAGCTGCCCTGAGTCACATCCCACGCGTTGTAGGCCTGAATGTTGTTCCAGGCGTACTGCTGGCTCAAGCCGGGATCGTTCGGCGTGAAGTTCACCGTGTAGATGTAGTTGGGCTCGATGTACTCGACGTTGGGGTTGCGCTTGAGCGCGTTGACGATGACCTCAGCGGCGCGGGCGTTCTTGTTCGCCTTGAGCGCCGGGAACTCAGCCACTTCAACATCCAGGCTGGCCACGCGATCGATGACCTTGCCACCTTGCGCTGAAAGGATGCTCTCACGGGCCTGACGAGCCGAGCTTGGCTTGAACTTGATCAGGTACTCGCCGGCTACGGCAGGGCCCGAAGCGTCCTTCCGTGGGCCAGACGAGGGAGCTGTCTGCACGGAAGCTGAGGACGTGGGAACGAAGAGGGCTAGGACGGCGCAAATAGCCAGCACTGTCAATGCGAACCGTTTCAAAGTGGTTTCTCCTTAGCCTAATGAGGAGTACAGGTCACGTCGTGTGACCGATGCGGTGGGGCTTTCGATCGGGAGAGATCAGCCGCCTCCAAGCAACCGTATGGTATGCTAATCGAGATTTTGCCGTGTAGCCTGAGAGCTACTCATCAAGAGCGCAGGTTGTACGCCAGCAGATGGCTTGGTTAGTGTACAGCTACTTCGCCGATCGGCGGATGAGCACTTCAGGACCTGGCACGATTAGCAAATGGACACGCATCAGATGACTGGTGGCACAAACAAGGTTAAGAGGGTGTCATACCTCCTTCCATTCGTGACGGATATGTGTGTGCCTGCGAGAGCTAGTTGAGCCCATGTTCAAACCGCTGGGGGTTTGCCCTCTATACTAGCAGTAAAGTAAAGAGTTGTAAAGAGGGTATTTCACCATTTTTTAATGGAATTTCCAGAAATTTTTAAGAACCTTCACGCCAGAGGATGATCTGATGTTGATTGGAGTTGACGCGTCGCGCCTGGGCGTTGCCGCTCGCACAGGCACCGAACATTACAGCTGGGAGCTGTTGCAGGCTCTCGGCCAGATCGATCGGCACAACCGCTACCGGCTTTACTGCAACCAGGTGCCGCGATCGCTGCCGCCGCTGCCGGCCTCGTTTACGCTGCGGCCAATCCCGCTGCGGCGCGCCTGGTCGCACGGCAGGCTCTCGCTTGAGATGGTGCTGCATGCGCCGGATCTGCTCTTCGTGCCCGCGCACGCGCTGCCGATTGTGCCGCCGCGCCGCTCGGTCGTCACGATCCACGACCTGGGCTTTATGCATCATCCCGAGGCTCACACCCGGATTCAGAATCTCTACTACCGCCTGTTTACCCGTCTCAGCGCCCGCCGAGCAACGCACATCATCGCGATCTCGGAGGCGACCAAGCGTGATCTCCAGCGCTTCTACGGCATGCCT
>DASWTW010000466.1:0-3684 GCA_036401895.1 Herpetosiphonaceae bacterium
CCCTACATCACCCCACTGAATACGCGCCTGCGGTCGCTCCCGCAGGCCCAGAGGGAGGACGATCTGCGCGAGGTTCGCCAGCACCTGGAAGCGCTTGTCGCCGGTCATGTCATGCGCGGTATGAGCGAGGCGGACGCCATCGACGCGGCGCTGCGCCAGTTTGGACGAGCCGAGCAGATCGGAAAAGATCTGGCGACTATCCAGCAGCCAAATCGGCCGCTGTGGCACTATCTGCTGATGTACGCGGGCTGCGTCCTGGTGATCTTCGTCTTCTTCGCCACAGCCAACGACAAGCCGACTGATTTTCCGTACGGCTGGGCCGATCAGCTGCTGCTGGCGCTGGTATTGCCCGCCGGGATCTTGATCGCCACAATCAAGGCGTGTATCCGCGCGATTCGTGCATCGAGAGCAGGGATGTAGCGCAGCGCTGGCTCGGCTGAAGCGTTGAGGGGAGCATGGATCTGGCTGATCCGCGCTCCCCTCATGTGTTGTGATCTGCTGGCATCGGCTGCCGGCCTGGTGTGCAGCGCTCAGTCGCGACGATCGCGCCTGTTCTCGTCGGTCACGTCTTCTACCGCATCTTCGCCCACAGCCGGGCCGATCGCGCTGGGCGCGCCGCCGACTACACCCGTGCTGATGCCGCCGCCGGTCTGGCCAAGCATTCCGGCGCTGGCAGCGGGAACGATGACGACATCGTCGCCGACTTCCCGCTCACGGGCGTCGTCTACATTCGCAGTCTCCTTAGCTCGTGTGTCGGCGGGCAGCTGCTGTGGAGCATAGATCGCCTCCTGCTCATCAGCATTTTGAAAGAGTGGTCGATCGCTCATGTTTCGCGCTCCTTTCCTGGTTGATGTTTACCCAGCAAAGGATGTGCCGTCCGTATCGCGTGCGCTTGCACAGACCGCAGACCGCGCCTATACTCAAGCCGATTGAGCATCACAATGCGCCAGGAATGACTGCATGACATCAGCTGCACCAGACGCCAGGTTTGAGCAACTCATCCAAAAGATCGAGCCGCAGAGCAGGCTGCTGCGCGCGTGGCCGCTCACAGGCGGTGTTTCCGCGCAGGTTACCGCGCTTGAGATCGAGCGCTCGGATGGCCAGACGACGAAGCTGATCGTTCGCCGGCACGGCCCCGTCGATCTCGCCCACAACTCCAATATCGCCGCCGACGAGTTCAAGCTTTTGCAGATCGTGCAAGCCGCTGGTCTGGCTGCTCCACGTCCATATCTTGTCGATCAATCCGGCGCGATCTTTGGCACGCCCTGCATTGTGATCGAATATATCGAGGGAGCATCGTCGTTTGCACCTGCGAATCCTAGCGATCTCTTGCTTCAAATGGCGACACAGCTGGCCGGCATTCATGCGCTTGACGGCGCGAGCCCTGAGCTTGCCTTTTTGCCGCAGATCGAACAAAGATACGCAGCCCGGCTCGGCAAACGGCCTGCATTGCTCGATGCGGCGCTCGACGAGACGCGAGTCCGCACGGTGCTGGAAGCCGTCTGGCCGCTGCAACAGCGGAATCGATCGGCGCTGCTGCACGGCGATTTCTGGCCCGGCAATCTCCTCTGGCGCGACGGTCGGCTGGTCGCTGTGATCGATTGGGAGGACGCGGCGCTCGGCGATCCGCTGGCCGATCTTGCCAACACGCGGCTGGAGATTCTGTGGGCTTTCGGCGTCGACGCGATGCAGGAGTTTACGCGGCAGTATCAGGCGCTGGCGGCGGTCGATCTCGCCAACCTGCCCTACTGGGATCTCTGCGCGGCGCTCAAGCCGATCGCCCAGATCGACGCGTGGACCGACGACGTAACCACTCGACAAACCATGCGTGCCGGACTGCGTGCGTTTATCGATCAGGCGCTGGCTCAGCTCTGAGATCTTTTCGGTCACCTTGATAATTGTGCAAAATATCACAATCAGACCTAAGCCGCATCAATTCTAGTCGAGCCTCGGCTATGATCGAGTGCAGATTACCTTGATAACGCAGGGAGCGGAGATGAGTCCTGGATTTCTACAGCTCAACGGTATGACCACGATCGAGCGGCACACGATGATCGAGCGGGTCAAAGCGGCGCTAGGAGAGAGCGGCGCCTACATTCTGAACTTTCATATGTTCTCGAACGCGGCGCTGGTTTTGCAGTTCGAAGTACCATCCGACCGCGTGGCACAGCTCGGCCCGGCGCTTCAGGCGACCGGCCTGCGTCTTGAGCAGCGCAGCCAGGAGCTGTTAGCCGAATGGGACAGCCAGATCGCGGCGCGTAGAGCAGGCGAGCCGCGGGATATTCCCGGCACCTTGCAGATCACGTTTATTCACAACGAGCCCGACCTGATCATCGAGGTGCCGATGGTGCCGGGCTGAGTCGCGCAGGCTGGCGCTATGCTATACTCGGAGCCCGATCAGATTGAACCAGAAAAGGCAGGTAACAATGGCGCAGGCAAGCGGCTCATTTGAGGTAGATCTCAATCCGCAGGCAGGAGATACAGCCGACGGCGTCAGTCTCGGCAGGCTCTCGATCGACAAGCGATTCCACGGCGATCTCGACGCGACCAGCAAAGGCGAAATGCTGTCGGCGGGTACCGAGGTTGGCTCGGCGGTGTACGTGGCGATCGAGCGGGTGACGGGAACGCTGCATGGCCGCAGCGGCAGCTTTGTGCTGGTACACAAAGGCACCATGACCAGCGCCTCGCAGGAGCTGACGATCAGCGTCGCGCCCGACTCCGGCACCGGCGAGCTGGCTGGGCTGGCGGGCAACCTGACGATCGAGATCGTCGACGGCAAGCACTCGTACAACTTCGAGTACACGCTCGCCGAAACCGCGTGAGCGCTTGAGGAAGCAGACCACACACGATCGAGCCCGGCGACGAGAACATGCTCAGCTCTCGCGGCCAGGCTCGATCGCAATCACGGCTGGCTAATCAATCACCTGGATCGGCTGCTACTGGCGCGGGAACGGCACGACCCAGATCCAGATCATCGCCACAAACGCCGCCCCGCCCGCGATCGTGAACAGGTGAAAGATCTCGTGAAAGCCGAAGATGCGCGGCAGCGGATTGGGCCGCTTCAGCGCGTAGACCACGGCGCCGATCGAGTAGAGCACACCGCCGGCGACCAGCATCGCGATCGCCTGCCAGGGCAAGAGCTGCACGAGCTGCGGCATTGTGATCAGCGAAACCCAGCCCATGCCCAGATATAAGCCTGTCGAAGCCCAGCGCGGCAGATGCAGTTGGAGCAGGGTCGATATAACTCCTGACAGTCCGATCGTCCAGATCAGGAGCAGCACCACCACGCGCAGCCAGCCGGTCAGCACATTGACGCAGATCGGCGTGTAGGTGCCGGCGATCAAAAGAAAAATGTTGGAGTGATCGATCGCGCGCATCAGCGCCAGGCGGCGGCCCTGCCAGCGGCCAAGATGATACACCGCGCTGCCCAGGTACAGCCCGATCATGCTCAGCCCAAAGACCAGCACCGACACAAAGCGCACCGCATCGTCGCGGGTTTCTACCAGCAGCAGAATCGTCACCACCACGGCGGCGAGCGTCGCCAGCGCATGCGACCAGCCGCGCAGCAGCGGCTTCTGTCCAAAGCGAGTAAAGCGAGTAGGCGGCTCACCTGTGGAAGATAGGGAACTATTCATAAATATAAAACTCCAAAGATCCGGCTGAGTGAGCAGCCCGAAATAGATA
>DASWTW010000467.1:0-20069 GCA_036401895.1 Herpetosiphonaceae bacterium
GGGATCAGGTTGCCCATCCCATTCGCGATCATTATCGGCAAGCAACAATGCCTCCGTTCGCCAGCGGCCAGCTGGTGGCGCGGTCAGTTAGCGCGCTGTTTTGCGCACGATCGTCTGCGCATCACCGAGCGTGCGTGCCGGCAGACACCCGATCGGCAGATCGGGCACGAGGTCCTGGAGCGGATCGGCCGCGTCCAGGCGGGTGTAGTAGGTGTCACAGGCGATCTCGCCGCGCACCGGATCGGCGTCGACGAAGTAGGGCGGGATCAGGGTTGGGTCCACCGTGCCGGGCTCCACGCGCATGCGGGCGCTTCCGGCACCCACGAGCAGCACGGCGCGCGGAGCGGGCTGCTACTGGGCAACCGCCGTTCGAATGAGACTCCTGATCGCCTCCGGGTCGCGCTCGCCAAAGCTCCAGGCATCATACGCCACCTGCACATCCAGCACGCCGACCAGCTCGGCCCGTTGTTCATGCGCCGTGATCAGCGGATCGAGTGCCGGACGGAGCGTGTGATGCGTGATCAGGAGATAGGTGGCTCCGGCCTGGGTCAGCGATGGCCCAACGCTCGGATCACGTCCTGAGCCACGTTCCACCAGGGGCGTGTGCGGAGGAGCGGCATAGGCAGGGCGCACGTCCGGCAGCGCGACCCAATCGAGCAGCACGGTTTCGGGTCGATCGCTCACGATCGTTACGTCACGCTGAAGCACATCGGGCAGCACCGTGGTCGGGAGGAGCACGCTCCCCAGCTACGGCGCGGTGCCGCTCCAGGTCACGGGATCGAGCGCGGCCATTGGCGCTGAGGGTGAGCCGATGCGTCTGGGGTGTCGTCCCGACCACGGCCAGGTTGAGGCGCGTGCCGGCGGGTGCACTCACGGGCAACGCGAGGAGCAGGCTCGTGCGGTCCCGCTCGGGAGCCGTCACCAGCTCACGCCCATACCAGCGATCACCGTTCAGCGACGGCCTGCGCGTCTGGTAGTACCGATCCTCTTCCCAGCGCACGGGATCGCCCGGCGCGAGCTGGGGCGTACCGCGCAGGCCGGCGTCTCCTCCAGCGAGAGCCAGTACATCGACTCACGGCTGTACCGGCTCGCGTTGAGCCGCCCGATGAACTGAAGGGTATCGCCCGGATCGAGGCGACCATCACTGCCATCGCTTATGTCAAGCGCTTCTTCCTCGCCGTGATGCCACAGGTGGATACGGCGCGGATCGAGGATGGCGAGATCCCAGCCGGCCGCTGCAAGCGCCCCCGCGTCGATCTGCTGGAGACCGGCCTCGGCTACGCGCACGCGGAGTGCGTCGGGACGGGCGACGAGCGGATTCGTGATAGCTGGCACGGCGGCACGGCTCGGGGCCGGGATGAGCAGGCTGCCGAGCAGCAGGATCAGGATGAAGCAAGAACGCATCTCGATGGTTCTCCCCTTAGCCCGGCAGCCGCTGGTCGAGGAGGCGTGCCCGGTCTGCCGCGCGCAGGGCCAACTCCTGGGCGTTCTCGCTCACCACCTCAGCGGCCTCCGACACCATCCTGACCGCCGCCGGATCAGTCAGCACCGCCACGGGCATCGTTCCAGCCGGACACATCGTCAGCAGCGTGGCCCAGGCGGTCATGAGCTGTCCAAGGGTTGTTGTCAGCGCCTCGGCATTGGCATCCAGGGCAAGGATGGGCGCGAGCGCCATCTGGAGCTGCGCCAGCGCCGTCTCAGGTTGCTGCGTGCGCAGGAGATCCGCAATCCCCGTCAAGAATGGCAGGAGCTGATCGCCCTGCTGAAGCGCTGCGTCCAACAGTGGGAGATCGGGCAGGTGGCGGTCGGCCAGGCCCTGCCGCAGCGCGTCGCGTTCGGCGGCGGTCAGGAGCATGGGCAGCGGTAGTGTCGGATCGGCTTGGGTCATTGGATGTACCTCCAAAACACTCGTCGGGGTGGTTGCCTATAGGTTGGTGGGACCGTTCGGGCGCGCAGCGAGCACCGTACGAGCCTCAGTAAGGGCATGACCGTTCGGGTAGCACGTGGGCATTTGCTGCGTGGAGCGGCACGCGACTGCACCAATACCGCGCCATTCGGTGTACATCAGGGTCGCACCAAGCCGTCGAGCAGTCTGCCGAAGCGCCCGGCGGTCCGTGGCGACCTGGAAGCTCACGATGATTCGGTTCGTCAGCAGCGCCGCAAGTATGGGCCATACGACCTCCAGCGGCGGCGCGTCGGCCAGCACCGGGATCGGACGTGTCGGGCACATGCGCGTATGCAGCAGCACCTGACCGTGCCGGTTCAGCATGGCCACCCCGACGATCTCGGCCGCTCCGCCGTGTCCGCTGGTCTCCAGCGCCAGCACCACCAGACGATCGTCATGCAGGAGTGCACGAGCATCGGCACGCGTCACGGACGGGCACGGCGCGCTGGCCCTCACCTCGTCCCCTGGTTGCAGCCGGGGCAGGTAGTAGTGATGGATAATCTCAGCGTCCATAAAAGTGCACGCGTACAAGCGATCATCGAGGCCGCCGGGTGCGAATTGTGGTATTTGCCCGCGTACTCGCCCGACCTCTCGCCGATCGAGCTGGCCTTTGCAAAACTCAAGGCCACCTGCGTCGGGCACAGGCGCGCACACATGAAGCCCTCAATGCAGCGATCGCGCTGGCGTTGGACCAGATCACACCGGCCAAAGCTGACGGCTACTTTACACATTGTGGGTATACCGTCCATCCTCCCTTGGCTCAATAACTATGAATACTGCTGTATGGACGGTATCCGCATACCGATGCGGGTGTAGAGGTCCGCCGGATCTTCCACAAACTGCGCTCGGTGACAATTGAGAACTTCAATGAACAGTTCAAAGGCATGTTCGATGGCCATGGGCAAGTCCCGACCAAAGGCTTGACCAATACGCGGCGCGTTGTGCTTGGCGCGATTCTGGTCTATCAACTCTTGCTGTGGTATCGCTTTGAGCATGGCCTTGATCTCCATGTGGGCCTAAAAGCCTGTCTGAAAGCCGCCTGACCAATTATGACCACGCCTCATATAGTTAAGCAAATAAGCTTTCATGGCTTACCAACAAATGTATATAGCCGGCCCGTCATCCACGCTGCTAATCCATTCATTGGCTGTCGTGCGCGTGCCTTCGCGCAGCACGACACCCGTGTGCGGGTCAACCACACGATAGTGTCGCGGTACCTGTTCACCGGACATGATCGTTAGTGAACTTCCCTCCTCTGCATAACCGATATAGAGCGTACCCGGCACGAGCAGTCCACGCTGTCCGAGCGTCACCTGCCAGTTCGGCTCCATGTCTGCTATCGGCAGGCCATCCAGGATGCGCCCAACCAGGCCCACATAGCGCGATCCTTCGAAATCCAGTGCCTCGCGCCAGCCTGCTCCCTTAGCCAAAAAATACGGGTCGTGGCCGGCTTCATTGGGGTGGAGCCGCCATTGCCACAAGCTGCCGGCACCATAGACAACCCCCATGGTCCCGCCGGCGCACAGATTGCACCAGGCTTCGTGTCCCTGCCACCAACCAGCCGCGCGCCCGGATTTGCCGCCATGCTCGTAGGTCGGCTCGCCATTGGCCATGCCCTTCGCCGGAAGGTTGCGCCACATATCGGCGACACGCTCGGGCATATGTTCGCCCCGGTGACCGGTCTGACACCACTGGAAATCGAGCCAGCGCGCAGCTTGCCAGGCGCGATTGTCGGCGTGTGGGCGGTAGTGGATGCCCGCCGGTTGGCCGTAGGCATCCCACTGCTCGATCTCCTCGCCGCCGGCCACTACTTGCGGCTCATACCCCGATCCATCGGCTCCGACGAGGTAGATCGCCGGCCGCGCGCCGTAACGAGCGACCAGATAGCGACAATAGCGCGCATACTCGGGTGGCGGCACAACGGGACCTGCCACGCTCAGACCCTTCCAGCCGAAGCCCTGAAAAACCGGCTGGAGGACTGGAACGATCTCGTGCTCGACCAGGATCGCGATCAGTCGATCCAGATACTGAAAGTAGGCCGGATACAGCTGGTTGATATGGCCGCCGGACAGATCCTCGAATCCCACATCAAAGCCATCGTCGGCGGTGCGGTCGCGAGGCCCACGGGCGTGCATGTCCGGCTGCACACTCATAAGCAGCACCGCATTGAAGCCTTTCGCCCTCCGATCCGTGGCATACACGCGGCACTGCTCCTCGGTCGCGCGCCAGGGAAGTGCCCAGGCGGTGTCGGCCACGAGCAGGGCAGGAGTACCGTCGGCATGGATCAGATTCCGGCCACCAGTCGACATGCGCCAGAAGCCATGCCGCTCGAAACGCCGCTCCGAAGGCGCTCCCACCTCAAGCATAATCTCGCCCGACTGTTCCGCCAGTCCAGCATCCTCGACCGAAGCGAAGCTGCGCCACGACCACCGCCCCTGGGCCACCGGCGAGGCAAAGCGGATCTTCCAGGTGGCTGCGCCATCCCAGAAGGCCGGACGGCGCAGCCGGAGGCCGCTGTTGTGTGTGAACTCGGCCCACACATCCGTGTCGGTGTAGGGGTTGGGGTAGCTACGCGCTGCCGTGAGCGTGATCTCGATCTCGCGCCATGGATAAGCGCCCATCATTCGATCACCACCCTGGTAGCTACGATCTCGCGCTGGCGATACTCGGCGACTGCGCCGCCCAGCTCCACAACCTGCTCGGCACGAATATCGACGGCGGATGCGCCAACGCTGAACGTGAACGCGCCTGGCTCGACCACAAAGCGCATGCGTGGATCATAGAATGCCAGCCGCGACGGATGAACCGTAAAGCGCACACGTTTCGTCTGGCCGGGATCGAGCGATACGCGCGCAAAGCCCAGCAGCAGTTGATCCGGCCGCGCCACCGAAGCAATGTTGTCACGACAGTACAGCTGCACGATCTCGTCTCCGGCACGCTGCCCGGCGTTACGCACCTCCACTGACACCTCGATCGGATCTGCCGTGGTCGCCGCCTGCACCGCCAGTCTGGCATACGCGAAGGTCGTGTAGCTCAGACCATGGCCAAAGGCAAACAGCGGCGTTGGCGGGCAATCGGTGTAATCGTCGAAGAACATCGGGCGACCGCCGCCGGCACGATAGCCGTGATAGATCGGCACTTGCCCCACCATGCGCGGCAGTGTCACCGGTAGCCGGCCACTCGGATTAACCGCGCCGGTCAGCACATCGGCCAGTCCGCTGCCGCCTTCTTCGCCGGGCGGGAACAATTGGATCACCGCGTTCGCTCGCGCTGCGACATTGGTGAGCGTATGCACGCGGCCACTCAGCACCACGACCACAACCGGCGTGCCGGTATCGGCTACGGCTGCAATCAGATCTTCCTGCACGCCGGTCAGATCGAGATCGGCGGCGTCGTTGCCCTCGCCCACCGTGACGGGCCGCAGCAGCCCGCTTTTGCCGGCGACTACCACGATCGCGAGATCGGCAGCGTGTGCCGCCTGGACCGCCGCATCAAAGCCGGGGCGATCGTCGCCCAGCACGTCGCAGCCTTTGGCGTAGCGCAGCTCCACACCTTCGCCGAGCGCAGCGCGCAGGCCGGCTAGCGGCGTAACATGCGGTGTGTAGTATGGTCCCGGCGCGTACGCCCCACCGGCCTGCGGCAGCAGATCGCCCGCGCCGATATTTTCCAGCGGCGTTTCGTTCTGCGCACGGGCATAGATCATCTCAAGGTGGGCCGGATAATGGTAATCGCCTTGCAACAGCCGCTGATCGTCGGCACCCGGCCCGATCACGGCGATGCGCCTGGCCGTCGGCGCGATCGGCAGAACACCGTCGTTGGTCAGCACGATCACGGATTTGGCGGCGGCCTCACGCGCCAGGGCCCGTTGCTCAGGCGTTTGGAATTTCGCGCTGGCAGCCTCCGCATCGACGTATGGCTTCTCAAACAGGCCAAGCGCAAATTTGATCGCCAGCACCCGGCGCACGGCGGTGTCGAGCACCTCCAGCGGCACGCGTCCGGCCTCGATCTCCGCTTTGAGCGGCGCGCTATAAAAATCGGTCGCCGGCAACTCCATGTCCAGCCCCGCCGACAGCGCGATCGCCGCTGCTTCGGCCTGCGTCGCGGCAACACGGTGAAACGAGAAGAGCTGCGCGATCGAGAAGTAATCTGCCACGACCGCGCCGGTAAATCCCAGCTCGTCGCGCAGCAGCTCGGTCAGAATCGCATAGCTGCCGGCGCAGGGCAGGCCATCCAGCGAGGCATACGAGTTCATAATCGCGGCCAGTCCGGCATCGCGAATGGCGGCGGCGAACGGCTCGGCATAGACCTCGCGCAGCTCACGCGGCCCGAGCTGCACCGGATTCCAGTTGCGCCCGCCTTCCGACAGCGCATAGCCCAAAAAATGCTTGCCGGTGGCGACCACGCCGCTGCGCAGATCGCCGGTTTGCAGACCGCGCACATAGGCGGTGCCGATCACGCCGCTGAGGACCGGATCTTCGCCATAGGTTTCCTCCACACGTCCCCAGCGCGGATCACGGGCGACATCCAGCACGGGCGCAAGCGCAAGTCGCGCGCCGACGGCCAGCATCTGCTCGCGGATCACGTTGGCCACTCCCTCTACCAGCACTGTATCCCAGCTCGCGGCCAGCCCGATGCCCTGCGGAAACACCGTTGCATCGCGGTGGCACAGGCCGCCCACCGACTCCTCGTGCACAAAGATCGGAATGCCGAGTCGGCTACGCTCGACCGCCACGCGCTGGATCGCGTTCATGAACTCGGCACTCTCACGCGGCCGCAGGCCCGTCGACGCGCCGATGCGGGTGACCTGTCCAATGCCGTACGGCAGCTTGGCGGCAGCGAACTCCGGATCGAAGCGGCCGCCGCTCACCAGCGCCGTGCTCCACAGGCAGCCAAGCTGCGCGATCTTTTCGTCGAGCGTCATCTCCGCGAGCAGATCCTCGATCCGAGTAGCGATCGGCTGAGCCGGATCTTTGTAGCGTGGTTGGGCGTCCGGCATATCAACGCTCCTTGCTGCACTAGCAACTAATAAGAGTCTGCTCGCTCAGGTTGCCGACGGTGCTACTCCTGGAAACGGCGACGCCAGCGCTTCCAGCGGCAGCTCGACGCGCCCACCGCGCCGGCTCGACTCGTAGGTGGCAAAAATAAGCTCGGTCGCGCGCAGCGCGCGCCGCGCCGATAGCTCGGGCTCGCGGCCGGTCTTGAGCGTATCGATCAGATCCAGCACGCCCTTTCCCACAATCTCGCCAAGGTTTTCGGCGGTTTCGGCGGCAACAGGTACGTCGCGCCATGCCGAATCGCCTTGACCTCGAATCCGGATCGTCGCGGCACCAAGGATCACGTCGATCATCCCGCTGCTGCCGACCAGCCGGTTAGTCAGCCTGCGCTCGACGCCGAGACCCGTAAGCAGCAGCCCCTGCACGCCGTTCGCATAGCGAAACAGGCTGACGCCCTGACCTTCCACCGGCACGCCGAAGATCGTCGCTCCGCCGCGCCAGTCAACCTGGCCGATGACCCAATCCACGGCGGATTCGTCGTTGTAGAAGCCGAAAATATCGAACCAGTGCGTGCCCCAGTCGAACAGGTTATCGCAGGTGCCTTCCAGCCGCTCTAGCTGCCCGATCGCGCCCGATCTGAGCAGATCACGCGCGGCCTGGAAAGGGTGGCTGAAACGCCGCTGGTGATTGAAGGTGAGCTGCGTACCGTGCGCCTCGCACACCGTAACCATGCGCAGCGCCTCGGCGTACGAAGGTGCCATCGGCTTTTCACAGTGGATCGCCTTCACGCCCGCCTCTGCCGCCGCGATCACCATCGGCGCGTGATGATGCGGCCAGGTGCAGATGCTCACGATGTCGAGCTGCTCGCGCGCCAGCATCTCCTGGTAATCGGCATAGATCTGCTCACCGCCGTGCGCCGCTTGAAACGCCCGCGCATTGTCCAGGTTGATATCCGCCAGCGCGGTAATCGTTGTATCCGGCGAGGCCGCGTAGCCCGCCGCGTGGAAGTTGGACATGCCGAAGCCCGACGCGCCCGGCGTTTTCCACGGACGCCCACAGCCGATAATTCCGACGCGAAACTGCGCCACTGCTTCACTCCTCTCCGATCACAGACCCAGGCCGCGCAGATACGCGTGGCTCGTCGTCACGCTTTCCAGGGCCGACGGCTTTTGGGTCACATCCGTCTCGACGATCAGCCAGCCAGCGAAGTCCACGCCGCGCAGGATCGCCAGGATTGCCGGGAAATCAACGCAGCCCTCGCCTAGCTCGACAAAGATGCCCTGCTGCTCGAAGGTGCCGTAATCCCAGCCGGCAGCGCGTCCACGATCGCGTACGGCGGCGGCGATGTCTTTGAGATGCAGCGTCTTGATGCGCTTGGCGTAGTCGCGGCAAAACGCGACCGGATCAGCGCCGGCCCAGGCCAGGTGTCCGGTGTCGGGACCAAGGAATACCAGCTCGGGATCGGTGAGCGCGAGCAGCCGATCGACCTCTGCCCGCGTTTCGACCACCGTGCCGACGTGATTATGAAAACAACTGCGCACACCTTCGGCCAGCGTGATCTCGCCCGCCAGATTCAGCGTTTCGGCGAAGATCTGAAACTGATCGTCGGTCAGGGTGTCCTCAGGCCGCACATGGCCTGCCCTTTCGCGGCGAGTCTGTCCGCTGCGGGTAACGTAGTCAAAGCCGCCGGGCGCGACGTACAGCTCGGTGCAGCCTACCTCACGCCCAAAAGCGGCAGCGCGCCGCATCCGCTCCAGGATCTCGTCACGCCGATCCTTTTCCCAGAAGGCCGTGCCCAGATAGCCGGGTGCCGGCCGCAGCCCGTAGCGCGCATAAAGCTCGATCGTTTCCCTGGCTGAGCGCTCATGCTCAGGGCCGGTCGGAGCGCCGGCGTAGCCTGCTTGCGCGATCTCGGCCAGCACTTGTTCCTCAGGGGCAAGCCACTGCGGACCTTGGGCTGTAAACCTGATCCAGGTGATCTGGCCGCAGCCGACGAGAATATCGCTCATGGTTGGAAATTCCTTTCGCTGAGTCGTCCGGCTACGAAGCCGCTGTAGCCGACGTTCTGAGGAAGTCACGCACAACCTCGATGAAGCGGTTGAATCGCTCGCGGCGGATGTTATGGCCGGCCTCGGGGATTTGGACGACCTGAAGCTGAGGCACGAGTCCTTGCAGGGCCGCCGTCCCTTCCTCGGTCAGCACCGCGCCACGCGCCGGATCGGCGGTGATCAGCAGGGCCGGGCAGGTGATGCGGCGGCAGATTGCCGGCCAGTCGAGCGCGCGCGGCGTATCCGGGTTGAGCACACTCATGACGTGAGGGCTGACCCGCAGCTTCGAGTCGGCCCACGGCCCAAGCTCACCCTCGGACCAGTCGGGCGTGGCGGCGCGCTGCTCGGCGATCAGCTGTTCGCGGGTTTTGCGCTTGAGATCGGCGAACCAGGCCTGCATGCCGACGAGCCGCTCGTCGTCAGGATTGCGCCCGTGGATCACCGCGCTCGCCCGCGTTCCCGAGGCCTGATCCTCCTCCGTGAAGAGCGGATCTTGCAGCGCCCACCAGCCGGGCGGGTCTTCCAGCAGGATCGCGCCCGGCACATTGGGATACACGCCGGCTAGCACAAGGGTTGTCGCCGCGCCCATCGAGTGGCCCAGCACGAACGGCTTGTGCAGACCCAGAGCCGTGATCAGGCCATGCAGATCCGCCGCCTGGGTTGCCGCATCGTAGCCTGTCTCGGGCGCGTCGGAGCGTCCGTGTCCCCGCGCGTCGACCATGATCACATCGTACTCGGCTTGCAGCGCTTCCGCGACGGGCGTCCAGCACAGGCCATCGTCGGTGACGCCATGGGCCAGGACCAGCGACGGAAGATTGCCGCCGGTACGCGTGTAGTGCAGGCGAATGCCGTTTGTCTCCACATCACCCGCTTGCCAATCAGCCATACTCTTCTCCTGCTCTTTGTTGCTGACGATCTGCGATGTCGGTCAGTAGCATCAGTCGGTTCTGTTTATGTCAAACTGCGCAAGAATGCACACGTCGAACGGCGCGATCAGCATCGCGCCCTGTAGCTGCTGCTCGGCCAACAGATCGGTAGCGGTGCTGCGCAGCGTGATCGGCTGTTCCGTAGCGCTGTAGTTGAGCAGGAAGATCAATCGCTCCCCGGTTGCGGCGCGCTCACGGATACACAGCTCGACGGATGGCGGCAGCTCCAGCCACTCGTCGACGGGAGAAGCCAGGCCAAGCCGGCGAATCAGCGCGGCTGCCGAGTCAAGATTAAAGACGGCTCCGTAGTAGTAGGCGCTGCCCTGGCCGATCGGGTTGCGCACCAGCGCCGGTGCTCCGGCATACTCCGCATCGGCATACTCGGCCAGCACCTCCGCGCCTGGCGCTGTCACCTGCAACCGATCGTTGAACACATCGGCGCTGATCGGCGGTTCTGCGCTGTCACGCCAGCGTATAAACGGCGCGCTGATCGGCGGCTCGATGCGCGTCCACTCCTCGACGCTGACGCCGCACAGCTCCGCGACTGGACCCGGCAGCGGCCGCATCGGGCACTGGCCGTTCGCGTCCTTGTAGCCGGTGCGGCAGCCGAAGACGACGGTTCCGCCCTGCCGCACATACTGCGTCAGCAAGGCGGCTGCGGCATCGGTCATGATCGCGGGATGCGGGTAGATCAAGACGCGGTAGCACGCCAGATCTTCGAGTGTGGTCGTAGGCTGGAGATACAGAGCGTCCACTGGAATATGCGCGTATTGCAGCGCGGTGAACCAGGCTTCGACGCTCCGGCGCGTGTATGGGCCGTGCCAGATATCAAGCTCGCCGTCCCACTCGTTCGCGTAATCCCCCACAATCGCGACCTCGGCCCAGGTTTGCGTGCCGGCCACTCGCGCCCCGATCGCTGCCAGCTCGCGCCCGACATGTGCAGCCTCGGCGAGGCGGCGGTTGGGACGATTGCTGTAATCGTTGATGCCGTGCCAGTAGATTTCCGTGCCCATCGTCGCGGTGCGCCAGCGGAAATACAGCACCATATCGGCTCCATGCGCGATCGATTGGTAGGTCCACAGGCGCATCTGTCCCGGCTTCGGCGACGGCTGTGCGATGCGATTGGTCCACCCGCCCGCGCCCGACTGCTGCTCCATAACACAGAAGTTGGGCGAGATGCTGCGTACCACACTCAGAAACCAGCTCCATCTGCGATCCAGCAACAGATCCGGCCCGCTGCCGGGAACGAGCGTGCTCAAGATCGTGCTGAAGTTGGGATACGAATCGTATGAGAAAAAATCCAGTGCTTCCTCGGTCAGCCGGTGGCTGTCGAGGTGGCCGTAGAGCCCGTTGGTGGTGATCCACTGGCCGGGTGCCAGCTCGCGCAGAATATCGGCCTGCATGCGCGCAAACGCGATCGCGCTGTCGGAGAAGAAGCGCTTTTCGTCGAGCGCCTGGTGCGGGTTGGGCGAGTCGCTGGGTGTGGGGCCGCTCAAACGCACCTGCGCCCAATCGGTGTAGGTCTGGTTCCAAAAGATCGTGCCCCAGGACTGATTCAGCGCGTCGAGGCTGCCATACTTGTGCTGCACCCACGCCCGAAACGCGATCTGATCGGCGGCGGAGTAGAAGACGTTGGTCTCACAGTTTAGCTCGTTGTCGATCTGCCAGCCGATCACCGCCGGATGACGGCCGTAGTGCTCGGCCATGGCGCGCACGATCCGCGCCGACAGCTCCCGGTAGATCGGCGCGTTATAGGTGTAGTGCCGGCGCATGCCGGGCTGGTACTGCACGCCGGCTTGCGTCATATTCAGCACTTCCGGGTAGGCGTGCGTCAGCCACATAGGCGGCGTGGCGGTCGGCGTCCCCAGAATCACCTGGAGCCCATGCTGGTGCGCGAGGTTGATCGCTCGATCGAAGAGTTCGAAGGAAAAAACGCCTGCCTGCGGCTCGAAGATCGACCAGGCGAACTCGGCGATGCGAATCACCGAGCAGCCTAGCTCACGCATGCGCCGGAAATCATCGGCCCAGAGCGATGCGGGCCAGTGCTCGGGGTAGTAGCACACGCCAAGCTCCAGGCGATCAAGATGCAGCGACTTTGCCATGCGCTAACTCCTCCATCCGGTGTCGCTGCTAGCCCTTGACCGCACCGGCCATGATGCCTTCGATAAAGCGCCGCTGCATCACCAGGAAGATCAGCAAGATCGGCAGCGTGGCCATGAACGAGCCCGCCATCAAGATGCCGTACTCCTGGGTGTAGGGGCCGATCAGGCTCGGTAGGCCCAGACTGAGCGGGAACATCCTGTCGTCGTTGATCACCAGCAGCGGCCAGATGAAGTCCTTCCAGGCAGCGCTGAAGAACAGAATCGCCATCGTGGCCGTCACGGGCTTGGCGATCGGTAAGATGATGCGCCAGAAGATGCCCCACTCGCTCGCGCCATCGATACGCGCCGCCTCCAGCATCTCGGTCGGAACGCCTAGTAGATACTGCCGCCCCAGAAACACCCCGATCGCTTGCGCGCCGAACGGCAGGATCAGTGCGATGTATGAATTGATCCAGCCGAAGCGAACCATCATCGAGTAGAGCGGGACCAGGATTACATAGATCGGCAGCGTCAGCGTGGCGATCAGCAGGATAAACAACACATTCTTGCCGCGAAAGTTGAACTTGGCGAAGCCGTAGGCGGCCATCAGCGAGAGCACAACCGCCAGAACGGTGCGGCCGGCCGCCATGATCGTACTGTTGCCGAACCAGCGCACAAAGTTGGTCTCCCCAAAGAGCTGCTGATAGTTGCCGATATAGATGTTCTCGGGAAAGAAGCGAAACGGGATCGTGTACAGCTCGTTGCCGGGCTTGAATGAGGCGCTGATCATATACAGAAACGGCATGATCGTCAGAAACACACCAAAGAGCAGAATGGCGTTGCCGATGACCTGGAGCATACGCGCTGAGATCGATCGAGTGCCAACCATGGCGCTCCTCCTTTACTCCTCGCCCCACAGACGGAACAGGCCAAACTGGAAGATCGACACGATGATCGCAATCATCGCCAGCGAATAGCCGATCGCCGCCGCGTAGCCCAGGCTGAACTCGCTAAAGCCTTTTTGATACAGGTACATCGCCAGCGTGAGCGTCGCGTCGGATGGGCCGCCGCGCGTGAGCAGGTACGGCAGATCGAACAATTGATAGGAAAAGATCACCGCCTGCACGACCACAAACAAGATCGTCGGGCGCAGCAGCGGCAGGGTGACGTGCCAGAACGTCTGCGGGCGGCTCGCGCCGTCGATCGCCGCCGCCTCGTTGATCTCCTCGGGGATCGCCTGAAGCCCGGACAAGAAATACAGCGAGTTGATGCCGAGAAACGTCCAGATCGCGACCATCACGATCGACGGCATCGCCCAGCGGATCTCGCGCAGCCAGCCAATCTTGGGGAAGCCCAGCGACGCCAGAGCCTGGTTGAGCAGGCCAAAATCCTTGTTGAAGATCAGGGCGAACATCAGGGCGATCACCACGAACGAGGTAAGATTCGGCAGAAAGAACGCAATGCGGTAAAAGCTTTGCCAGTTCTTCGACGGCACCAGGAACGAGCGCACCGCCATGGCCAGGGCGAGCGCCAGCGGGCTGAGGATAAACACGCTAGCCAGCGTGTAGACGGTGGTATTCGTCAGCGCCTTGATGTAGCGCGGATCGCTGGCTAGCTGCGCATAGTTGCCGAAGCCGACAAACGTGCGCGAGCCAAGGCCCACCGACCTGTAGAAGCTCAAAATAAACGAGGAGACAACGGGATACAAGAAGAACGTGCCGTAGATCAGAAAGAAGGGCAGGATGAAGAGATACGGCGCGATGCTGTGCTCATGGCGGCTCCACCACGATCTGGTCCCTGCCTGCGCGCGGGGATGGACCGCCGGCACGGTTTTGGGTGATTGCTGTACGCTCATACGACTTCTCCGGAGCTTTGCTCAGCGAACCGGGTGGGCACGCAGTCGGTTACTCCGCGTACCCACGGCTGATGTTCGTGAGCTAGCCTTGCTGCTTCAGTCGATCGACCTCAGTTCCCAGCTCGGTCAGAGCGGTCTTGGCATCCTTTTGGTTCTGCATCACCGGCGTGATCACGATCCGGTTCATCGCCTCGGTGGCTTCCGGCCAGACCGGCGATTGCTTGAACTCGGGGATCTCCGTCGCAATCGAGGAATAAAGCTCGCCGATCTTTTGGCCGCCAAAGAACTCTGACGGTTCCTGGAGGGTGGCGTCTTCGTAGGCGGGCTTGTAGGCCGGGTAGGCGGTGCGAATCCTGAAGTCGGTGAGCACGCCTTCCTTGGTCAGGTTGCAGATTTTGATCAGCTCCCAGGCCAGATCGGCGTTCTTGGACTGCTCGGTGATGCACTGGCCGGTGCCGCCGTGGTTGGCCGTCGGCCGGCTGTCGCCGAGTCCTTTCGGGAACGCCTGCGCGACCCACTTACCAGATTGATCCGGGATCGCCGGGATCAGGCCGCCAAAATGCCAGGGCGCGCCAAAGGTAGCAACAAACTGCTCGGCGGCATAGGCCGCCTTGTACGTCGGCGGAGCCCAGTCGTCGGCGGCTTCGGCGGGCGCAATGCCGGCGATCTGATGCACATGCACGAGATCGTGGAGAAACTGCATGGCGGCCACGCTTTTCTCGTTGTCAGCCTGGTAATTACCCTGGTCGTCGAACATGGTCGTGCCGGCATGCTGCGCCATCTGGTACCAGTCGCCGGAATTGATGTCGTGGATCGCAAACATCTTGCGCTGGTCGTTGGAAATTTGCTTGCCGGCGGCGATCACATCATCCCAGGTTGCAAACGGCGTGGTGATCCCGGCCGCGTCGAAAACGTCCTTGCGGTAGCCGAGCACACACGTGTTTAGCTCGTTGCCGAGGCCGTAGATCTGGCCCTGCCAGGACCAGGGAGCCGTGGCGGCGGCGGTGTACAGGTTGTCGATCTCGCTGCCGATGCGGTCGTTGAGCGGCACGAAGCCGACGCGCTCGCCTTTGATGAAGCGTGAGAAGCGTGAGATCTCGACATCGGCGATGTCGGGCGCGCCTTGGCCGGAAGCCAGCGCTGCCAGAAGTTTGTCGTGCATTTCATTGTACGGGAAGACCCGGAAGTTGACGGTGACGCCGGGGTGCGCCGAGGTCCACGCGCTCGATTGGATCAGTTCCCTGACGAACTTCAAACGATCCTCGGAGAAGGCCCAGAACTCGAGCGCTGTCCCGCCTCCCGCGCCGCTAGCCGGCGCGCTGGCGGCTGCGCCGGACGCTGCGCTGCTCGCGGCCGCGCCGCTAGCCGTCGCTCCTGTCCCGCCACTCGGCGTCCCCGTCACCCCGCAGGCGGTAAGCACCGTTGCACCAGCACCGACGACCGCTACCTTCAGGAAATTGCGGCGCGATACTGAGCGATTCGACTGCGGGCCTCCGTTGTTCGCGTTGCCGTCGTGAGTGGTCATGACTGCCTCCTGCCTTGGAGTCTGCTACCACCAGAAGTGTGGTTAGATCAGCCGGTTTCCGGCATGCTTCTTGTCATGAACAGGATCGACCAGTGGAGGGCGTGGGATAGAGCAGCTTGGTCGCAAAACAGTCGTGCTTTCCGATCGATGCCGTGGAGCACGAACTACCGAACGTTCGTATAGTACAACATGCGATCAAGTAGGATCGATCGCATAGGTTGATCGCTTGAATAGGCGCGTGTTGTGTTATTCATGTAAAAAAATGATCAATACTGCAAAAAATTGCTCGCGACTATAAAAAAATGATCAATGTTGAAAGGTGTACCGATGCGGCCGTCCTATGGCCACCTAACTGCCAGTGCCACCCGATGAAGCGTACTCCCTTCGTAATCATCGTGCTTCAGCATGAGCGAACTGCCCGTCTAGCATCTGTTTCGTTTGAGCCACTACCCGCTATGGCAGCACACCTCTTTCCCAGGTGGGACCATAGTATTTTTGTGGGCGAAGTCGTTAGCGCTCATGCCGCCGATGCATGCGGTCCACTCCTCCACTATCAAGGGCGCTATCGCCGACTCGCTTAAACGATAAGTGCTAGTTTTCAGTGGACGGCAAGGCGGTCCACATCACGAACGACAAGGTGTAGGCGAGTAAGTGCCTACTAATACGTGCCACCGCACTCTCCTAAACGGGATCGCCGACGCAACACCACAGATGAACTCGCCGCACCTCCGGGACCACCCTGTTGGACGGGCAAGCCGCACAACTGTCTGATCGGTCATGACAACCCGCAGAGCGAAGCCAGGCTGCATTCACGAGGGAGATCGGCAGCGCGTCGCGGTCGTGGATGATGGACGAATCTACCGGAGTACGAGCGGCCTCAAACAGCATACGAAGCGACTTGCCACACTGCAAAAACTCGTGAGCAACCGACGCGTGCGGGGCACCACGAAACATGCCGATCCGACCTCCAAACGGACCGCCAGGCGGCGGAAGACGATCGCCCGCCTCCATCAGCGCATCGCGCAGCAGCGCGAGCATACGCTTCAGTACATTGCGCGGCGGTTGGTCGATACGGCAGCGACTACGGTCTTTGAGGCTATTGCCTGGCACCGGCTCCGCCGGCGGAGCAAAGGCCAGCGCAGGCGTGGACTGAACCGGGCGCTTGGTACCGCCAGTCCTGGCCGTCTCGTCGCATTGACCACCGAGAAGGCGCAGGCGGAGGGCGTAGGACCGACAAGGTCGATCCACGCACCACCTCACAGCAGTGTAGCGCGTGCGGAGATGGCGGAGAACGCAAGCACCTGCGTGTGCGCCGCTGGATCTGCCGCGTGTGCGGTACGCGGCATGACCGCGATGTGAATGCGGCCAGGAATATCAAACAACGGTTTAACGCTCATTCAGGGCCATGCAGGCCCGGTGTGCGCGGGGAGGAGGCTGCTGGCGAGTCCAGCGAACGGTCTTCGACGAACCGCGAAGGAGCCACGGCTCCACGGCGCGAGCAACGCGCCACCAGACAGATCGATCAAGAGAGATTCCACGAGACGTTCCGGCAAGCGCCCCTTGATTTTGGAGAGTCCGATGGGCGTTGAATGGGATCACGATCGATTCGTCTGGTGCAGGAAGTGCATTTCAAAGCGATCGCAATGAGGCGCTTCTGCTCGGGCAGCGTCTGAGGGTGAAGCACACCTGATGTCAACGCCCCGACAGCGTGATCGTACTGTACACGCTGCTGGACGCGGAACGAGCCGCGCACGGATAGCCTCGTTTGCCATCCGTCACGACGTGAGCTAGTACAGTGGTGACGCATCGCGACTGAGCGCCTGGCCGTCCTCGCCGAAGTCCTCTCATGGGGGATCGGCATCGCGTTACGGAGACGCGCGTTTCCGTCATACACGCGAAAGCAGAGCAAAGGAGCGCGTGGTCAACCGCTGGCTAAGGACCAACAATGTGGGACATGGGCTAGGAATGGCGAAGACTGGTAGGGAGTGGGGAGTACGGGGAAAAGGATGGAGAGGCAGCGGTTCAGCGAAGTCGCAAGACACTAAAATACTGCACCTATGGAAGTGGAGGTCATAGCGAGGATATACCTGAAGTGTTTTCTCGGCAGATATGATACTGTCCTCTGGTGAGGAGAAGGTGTAAACTGTTTTCGACCTAGAAATGACCTTGTTTTCCAAGAATTTTCTGTAAAAAAATATCGTAAATGTTTACTCTGGCCATCATCTCTAACTTCAATGGCAAGAAAGTACTTACAGCTTTTTCGATCAAGCCTTGCACATCTTTTCCAGAGTTAACATACCCATGAATGCACCGTTAACGATATCGGTGTACATGCTACATCATGATACACTCTTTTCATCCAGTGGTGCGACCGACCAGCCAGGATTTCTTCTCGCCGCTAATCTACATCTGCACAAACACTGCCGAGCGGCGTATAATCTTTGTTGGTAGGGTATGCGTGGTTGGAGTCTCTTGAGAAAGAGTGAAAACCGTCCCCTATCTACATTATTTTTTCCTTGACCATATGTTGTACCATAGAGCTTGCAGACGAGAGCAGATACATCCAATTAATCTATTAGTTCCATTATATCAGAACAATTAATGACTAACTCGGGATCTAATTTTATGGAAGACGACATGCAATCATTATATCGTAATAGTACTTCACACGACACAGAAAGAATGAACATAGGATACACAAGTGATCGAACAAATGCAACTGAGATAACGCAACAGCTCTTTGATATAGATCGCTTTGTTGTACAGATCATACTTGAGATGACATTATTGATGACACACGCTGAAGTGGATAATTTGTATCTCTACGTTACTTCAGATCCTGACAGCATGTATATCATTCGCCATGATAATCAAGGCCATACAATTCCATTTGAACGTATCGACTCGATTGATACGCTAGCCAGGAAAATTACCCAAGGGCCAATTCCCCACGTGGTACAAACCAGGCAGATCTACCATATCACCCTAGATGCTCAAACTGCTCCTTCCGATATTGACGAAGCAGATATGCATAGCGAAATAGCAATTCCACTCCTATTGCCTGGTGGAGAGTTGATTGGCGTTTTAGCCATGGAAAGCCGCCAATATGCTGCCTTCGCTGACAACGACGTAGAAGTCTTGCAGCAACTTGCAGGTAAAGCAGCTACGGCTATCCAACATGCTCAGATCTACTCTCGTGCCGCAAAAGCCTATCAACGCCTCCAGATCCTTCATCAGGCTGGACAAAGCCTCGCTAAAATTACACATATATCGCAGCTTGATCTGGCGTATGATATTGTGCTTCGCTCCGCTCAGACCAGCAGCAACACTGAAGTCTTTGTCTACCGTTACGATCCAAGCAGACAGACATTGGGGCTAACCGGCGCAACTACTGCTGAACATGGGAGACTCATAACGTCCGCATTACAAGATGACAAACTTCACGCGCGGGTTGTTCGGGAACGTCGTACAGCTATGATTTCAGATCAACCACCATTACCAGACGTACATGCTGAGAACCCAGATCAAGCACAACCGATACGGATGGTTGTCCCTATTCAATTTGAACATCATTACTATGGCAATGTAGAAGTGAACCATAAACAAGCCAAGCATTTTCTTGATCCTGATATCAGCTTGATCGAGGGATTAGCTCAGCAATTGGCGTTAACGATCTTTCGACTCGAAACAGCCTGGGAAAAGCAACAGGCCGAACAACGGGCTGCCGAGGCGGAGATCATGAGTTCTATTGGAATATCGACAATGGAACTAACTCACCGCCTAGGTAACGATCTCGGATTAGTGAGACCATCTGTTAACAAGATTCGCCGTACGCTTACAACTCAAGGAATAGCTGATGAATCGATCGACAGGGAGCTAGAAAGGATTGTTGGGGATGTACGCAGAGTATTAGAATTCAGCACCAATTTGCGAGAAGGATTGGCAACCAACCTGGAGGATCTCTCCTCCTCACCCCCTAAGATAGCTGTATCAGTCAAGGAAGCCCTAGAAGAGGTCCCCCGGTTCTTCCCCAACTTGCCGCCGAGCATTGATGTGAAGGTTGAGGTCGATAACGATATCCCACCAATTTATGTAGTACACATACATCTGGTCAATATCCTCCATAACCTATTCTCAAACGCTGTTGAGGCTATGCCTAGCGGCGGAACGATAACTTTACGAGCGACGTACACTGACCCATACGTTGAAATTCAGATTGTCGATACAGGAATCGGCATTCAAGAGCCGCGACAGCATCGCATCTTTGATCTGTTCTACTCCACGAAGGGCAGTTCGGGCTTTGGCCTATGGAGCGCTCGCCGCTTTGCGCTTGCCAATGGTGGTGAGTTGACCGTGTCAAGCCAACCGAAAGTCGGAACAGTCTTTACACTCCGTCTACCGCAGTCAGCTGAGAATAGGATATAGGCGAACAGGGACTCATTCTCGTTGTGGACGATTACCAATCCGGAATCGAGCAAACTCCAGATCGCCTTATGCTACCAGGGGCTCTATTCATTGCCATCCTACAGGCTATAAGTCGTGCAGCATGGACACACTCGATTGAGGGTTGGTCTGCTTACTAATGACCTCGGTTGCTGAGGAGATTATGGACTCTACACGAATTCTAGTGATTGAAGACGGGGAGCGCTGGCGCGAGGTGCTCCTGGACTTATTGGGGCACCTGGGCGGCGACGT
>DASWTW010000468.1:0-3239 GCA_036401895.1 Herpetosiphonaceae bacterium
CCCGGCAGCGCCGAGTTTGTGCTGATGGCGACGGCGCTTGCGATCGGCGTCGTGTTTCTGCTGCTCATGATCGTGCTGATCCGCTGGTCGATCCGGCGTGAGCGGAGCTAGTTTAGCCTGTCACGCTAGCAGTAATGCATCAAGGGGAAATCTGTATGCGTAGAATCGTTTCGCTGAGCCTGCTGCTTATTCTGGCCGCCTGTGGTGGCGTGCCCACCGATCCAACCTCCACGCCGACGACAACCACCGCCGACGCGAATACCGGACCACAGATCGAAAGAACGGCCACCAGCGTTGCCGGCTCGCCGGCCGCCGCTGCTACCACCGACGCGCCGATTCCGACGGCGACCACCGCGCGACCCACGCCCGCGCCCAAACCGACCACCAACGTCCTGACCGTGAAGCTGCGGCCCGGCCTCACCTGGAGCGACGGCTCACCGCTGACAACGCAGGATCTCGCGGGCACCTACGATCTCTACTGGGCCACGCAAAACGGCAGCTGGGATTTTCTCAACGACGTCAGCGCCAAAGACGACACCACCGTCGAGTTTCAGCTGACCACGCCGTCGTTGAGCGGCCTGCGCCTGCTGCTGCGCACGTTCCAGCCCGCGCCGCGCTCGCAGTACGCCAGGTGGATGGATCAGGCCCGCACGCTGCGCCAGCAGAGCCGCGATCCCGAGCGTGACGAGGTCAAGCAGTTGGTCGACGATCTGTATGCGTTCAAGCCCGACGAGGCGGTCGTCTACGGACCCTACAAGCTCGATCCCGCTTCGATCACCGAGGCCCAGCTCCAGCTGGTCAAAAATCCCGGCGGCTACAACGCCGACACGGTTGGCTTCGAGCGACTGATCGTTTATCAGGGCGAGACCGCCGCCTCGGTGCCGCTGATGCTCGCCGGCCAGCTGGACTACAGCACGCACGCCTACACACCCTCGGATCTGGCCGCCTTCGCCCAGGTGCCGGGCGTGCAAATCATTCGCGGGCCAAACGGCACCGGCCCTGGCCTGTGGTTCAACCAATCGGTCGCGCCGCTCAACCGCAAGGAGGTTCGGCAGGCCTTCGCGCATATCATCGATCGGCAGGAGAACGCCAAGGTCGCGCTCGGCGACGCGGCTCAGCCGATCGAGAGGCTGGCCGGATTTCCCGACGCGGCCGTCGATCAGTGGCTGTCGCCTGAGGCTGCCGCCCGGCTCAACGGCTATCCCAAAGATCACACCAAAGCTGAGTCGCTGCTGGCCGGCCTTGGCTTTACCAAAAATGAGAGCGGCACATGGACCGACGAGCAGAACAATCCACTGGCCTTCGAGCTCTCGGTTCCCGCCGATTTCACCGACTGGCTGGCTGCCGCCGAGAACGCCGCCCAGCAGCTGAGCGCGTTCGGCATCCCGACGACGGTGCGCGGTTACCAGTCAGCCGAGCGCGCCGACATTCAGAAGCAAGGCCGCTACCAGATCCTGATGGACCTGAGCACCTACTACATCCCGCCGTATCCCTTCGCCTCGTATCGCTACATGCTCGACGCGCCGCGCAACGCGCCTACAAGCGTCGACACCGGCATGAACTGGAGCTGGGATCAAACCACGCCGGATGGCAAGGTGGTGAATGTGGTCGAGCTGATCGACGGCGCGGCGACCGGCCTGGATCTTGAGGCGCAAAAGCCCTACGTCGAGCAGCTGGCGCTGCTGGTCAACACGGAGCTGCCGATCCTGCCGCTGTTCGAGCGCTACTCCACCGATCCGATCAACACAGTCCATCGCGTCACAGGCTGGCTGCCGCTGGATCATCCGATCTATCAAAATAACCAGGGCTCCGACAACTACATCTCGATCCAGCTGCTGGACGGAACGCTCAAGCCGGCTGCCGGAGCCGACGGCAGCTTCCGCACCAGCTTTCCCTACCCGCAGCCGCCGAACTATGATCTCAACTTTTTCTCCGCCAGCAGCCTGACCCAGAGCCTGGGCTACCCGGCATCGGATCTGCTGTATCCGCCGTTGTTCTGGTATATGTTCGCGGAGCAGGAGTACGCGCCCGAGATCGCCGAGAGCTACGAGCTGCGCGACGCGCAATAATCAGCCGAACGCGCCGCGCACCGAGATCTATCCTGGCTGCGCGGCGCGTCTACCTGGATAACCTATGCAGCTTGAGATTCCCGCCCTGACAACGCTCATCGATCGTGCCGTGCGGGAGGTTGCGCCTGCCGTACAGCTGGTTGTTCGCCGGGACGGCGCGACGGTGTATCAGCGCGCGGTAGGCTGGATCGATCCCGAGACGCGCAGCCAGCCCACGCAGCCCGACACGCTCTTCGATCTGGCGTCGGTGACCAAACTTTTCGTCGTCACGCTGTTTATGATGCTGGTTGAGACCGGAGAGGTTGCGCTAGATCAGCCACTGGCTAGCATCCTGCCTGAGGTCGGCGGCGCGCGATCGATTCAGCCCTACGAAGATCCGCAGCAGTCGGGCCGGTTGATCGTCCTGGAGTCGCGCGCGACGATGGTTGATGCCGGGCGGATCACCATGCGGCAGGTGCTGACGCACACCAGCGGGCTGCCGGCCTGGCGTCCGCTCTTTCGCCAGCCGTCCCATGCCGCCGCCTGGCAGCTGGCGCTGACGACGGCGTGCGCGTACCGACCCGGCACGAAGGTGCTCTACAGCGACATCGGGCTGATTCTGCTCGGGCTGGCGGTTGAGCGCTTGACCGGCCAGACGCTCGATCGGTTGGTTGCGCAGCGGATCAGCCAGCCGCTTGGCCTTCAGCAAACCTGCTTTGTGCCGCTCAACCAGCCGCAGCGATCCATAGCCACGATCGCGCCGACCGAGGTCTGCGCCTGGCGTAACCGTCGCATTCACGGCGAGGCGCACGATGAAAACGCGGCGGCCCTGGGCGGCATTGCCGGACACGCCGGACTCTTTAGCACGGCGGCGGAGGTGGCGCGCTTCGGACAGGTCTTTCTTGACGGTGGAGCGCCGCTGCTCAGCGCCGCAACGGTCGCCGAGATGACGCGACCGCATGTCGAGCGCGATACGACTCGTCGCGGCCTGGGCTTTGCGCTGTGGTCGCCCGATCCGGAGGCCAGCAGCCATCCGCTCAGCCGACAAACCTTTGGCCACACCGGCTTTACCGGCACATCGCTCTGGATCGATCCGCAGCGCCGGCTCGTCGTCGCGCTGCTGACCAATGATATCTACCACGGACGCGCCGAGCGGCGCAGCGGCGGGCTGCGGCTGGCGGTGCATCAGGC
>DASWTW010000469.1:0-9920 GCA_036401895.1 Herpetosiphonaceae bacterium
CAACTGCGTCACATGCGCTCGAATATCGGCCTGTCCCGCCTGACGTGCCACAGAGACACGGTGGTTGCCGTCGGCGACAAAGTAGATCCCGCTGAGCTTGTACAGCTCGACCGGCGGCAGCTCAAGCTGCTCAGCGCGGGCACGGCTGACCCGTTTCCAGCGACTGGCGGTGCGTGTCGTCCGGGGCCGGAAGTGACGATCGAAATCGTGAGAGCGACCCTGACTCCCGACGATCGCGGGCAGCGGCACCACCTGGATTCCCCGATCGTGCTGGCCACGCACCACGAGACGAGCGCGCACCTCGGCCAGCGGCAGGAGATCGCGGGGCGTGCCGCGCAGCCGATCGAGGAATGCGCCTATGAACGCCTGACGCCGGGCTGTTTCAAAGTCGGTGTCGGCGGGATTCTCGATATAGGGTGGAAGCATCATGCCACCCGTTCCCTTTCGCGCGCTGGCTAGAGATCGTCTGCCCGGAGGATGACTGCGTAGAGTGGACAAAGGACCGATGATATAACACCAGCAGCGCCTGTAGTATCATGCTGGTTGAGCTGCGCCCATTTCTGCGTTGGAGACCGAGCGGTGCATGCAGTAAAGCAGAAGCCTGGCTCATAGGATCAATGCAGGCGGCAGCGCGAACATCACGAGTCAGATTCTAGCTGTCACAAGCAGCCGCAATCAAGAGGCTAAAGATGGACACAGTCAGGTCAAAAGACGGTACGCCGATCGCGTTCGATCGTCTGGGACACGGCCCGATCCTGATCATGGTTGGCGGTGCGCTCCAACATCGCGCGCTCGACCGCGTGATCGGGCAGCGGGCGGAGGCGCTGGCCCAACACTTTACCGTGATCCAGTACGATCGTCGCGGGCGCGGCGATAGCGGCGACACGCTGCCGTACGAAGTCACGCGTGAGATCGAAGACCTGGAAGCCGTGATCGACGAGGCCGGCGGTGAGTCGTTTGTGCTCGGGATGTCTTCGGGTGGCGCGCTGGCGCTGGAGGCAGCGCTCCGGCTAGGAGCCAAGATCAAAAAGCTCGCGCTGTATGAGGTTCCCTACAACGACGATCCGGCGGCCCGCGCATCGTGGCAGCGCTTTGCCGTCGAGCAGCGCTCCCTGCTGGCCGCCGGCCGTCGCGAGGATGCACTGGTGCGCTTTATGCGCCAGCTCGATACCGATCCCGAGCAGATCGAAGCCACGCGCCGCAGCCCGGTATGGCCGATGCTTGAGGCCGTCGCCCCGACGCTGGCCTACGACCTCGCCGTGCTGGGCGCAGACAACTCGATACCCGCCGAGCGTATCGCCGCTGTGACTGTGCCGACGCTGGTGTTGGACGGCGGCGCGAGCTTTGCGTTCATCCATGCTACCACGAGCGCACTTGCAAGCTTGCTGCCCAACGCCGAGCAGCGCACGCTGGCAGGCGAGACGCACGCCGTGAGAGCAGAGGTGCTGGCGGCGGCGCTGGTCGAGTTTTTCGGCAGCTGAGCACACCTCAGCCGTCGAGCTTAAAGCGCAGGCCGTACGGGCTCAACGTACCGGGCAGCGGTCGGTCGGCGCAGCCACCACATCATGCACCGACCGCTCATTCCAAAAGCGCGAGCTTCTCCGCTTGCCCGCCGGAAATAGTGCGCCGTAGCAGGTTTCGGACCAGACCAGACGCCGGCGGATGCTTGACAAGGGCTTTATTCCAGACTACACTCTGTCGGGCCATATGCGTTAATCTGTGGATACGATCGACATCCGGGCTTGAAGCAGTGTAGCTGGCTGTCGCGTGCAGATCCGTCCACAAATGCCTTCCGACATAGTGGCGCGAAGGACTGAGCTTCTACGTGTATGCCAGATCGACCAAGCGACATACACGTTGTCTCAGAGGTAATATGCAGGTACAGGTTCAGCCGATCGACCTCAAGAATTGCGGCGAAGTGCGGCTCCAATATTTCGACGATGGGCAGGATGGATTTCTCAGCATTGCCGAGCATGAGCGATCGATTCCCTTTCCCATCAAGCGTGTCTATTACATCAATCGCCTCCACAACCCTCATGCTATCCGTGGCAAACATGCCCACAAGGAGTTGCAACAGGCCATCTTCTGCATCAATGGCTCGTTTACCCTGGATCTCGACGACGGCTTTCAGCGAGCCAGCGTCGTGCTCAACGAGCCGGATCGCGGGATCTACCTGGGGCCTCGGCTGTGGCATGTCATGCACGGCTTCTCCAACGATTGCGTGATTCTGGTGCTGGCATCCGCGCTCTATGACGAGTCCGACTATATCCGCAATTACAACGATTTCCAGGCCTATATCGCAAGCCGGGACGGCAAGTAGCCACGCTGATGTTGGCTGCGCGGCATGGGCCGGTATCCGTTTTCAATCATAAGGTGATAGTGGTGAAGGTACGTAAGCTGAAGCTGGAAGGTGCGCTGGAGTTCACGCCGCCGCAGCACCCCGATCGACGCGGCAAGCTCCTGGTTCCGTACGATGAGCAGGTTTTTGCCGAGGCAGTCGGCTATCCGCTGCGGCTCGGCCAGGTTAATCATGCCGTGTCGCGCAAGGGCACGATCCGCGGCGTGCATTTTGCCCAGGTGCCGCCCAGCCAGTCGAAGTATGTGTACTGCCCGCAGGGCTCCGCGATCGATTACATCGTCGACATTCGCGTCGGATCGCCGACCTTCGGCCAGTGGGATGCGGTTGTGCTGGACTCGGTGGACTACCGCGCGGTCTATGTTCCCGAGGGCTTTGGCCACGGCTATGTCGCGCTTGAGGACGATACCGTGATGGTCTACCTCTGCTCTGAGCGCTACAACCCGGCCCGCGAGTTCGGCGTCGATCCCTTCGACGCGGAGCTGGCGCTGCCGTGGCCGGATGATCTGACGCATATCGTGTCGGATCGCGATCAGTCGGCGCCCAGCGTAGCCGAGGCCCGCGAGAAAGGGCTGCTGCCCTCATACGCGGAGTGCCAGCGCTTTTATCAGGAGCTGCGCAGCCGAGGCTGATCGGATACGTAGACCGGCACATAGCTTGAGTTGTACAGCCCACCGATCCAGGTGGGCTGTTTTTGTGCTCATCGGCCAGGCTGCCTCCGTGAGCTACCGCCACAGAATCGGGCTCTGCGCGCCACCCGAGGATCGCGTTTACGTCTAAAGTCGGCGTAGACAAAATCGTGGCGTGTGCTATGATCAGGCTACACTCCATGTGCCTGGTGTGTCCCCCCAATCCCACGGCACAGGCGTTCATACGCAGGACGCTGCTTCAGGAGTGAGCCCGGCGCTACCACCAATCCTCAACGCTGCACCCCACGACCATCAGCCTGACTGATGTTCGAATCAGGCCGTACCCACGGAGGAGTCTTGTATGCTTGACGCATCTGTCAGTCCGCATGCCGCCGTCACCTGCCCACACTTCAACCCGCTCGATCCTACCTTCCAGCAGAATCCGTATCCCTTGTTCGCCGAGCTGCGGCGAGACACGCCTGTGTTCTACAGCCCGCTGTTCGACATGTGGGTCGTCACCCGCTATGCCGATGTGGCACAGGTGATGAAGCAGACCGATATTTTCTCGTCGGTGGGCTCGCTCCAGGCGAATGTCGAGCTGCCGCAAAGCGTTCAGGCCGTGCTGGAGAAGGATGGTCTGGGGCCGGCCGTGCTGATGGTTGAGAGCGACGCGCCGGTGCATACGCGTATGCGCAACGTCGTCAACAAAGCCTTCACGCCGCAGCGCATCGCCCAGTTTGAGCCGAAGATCCGCGCCATCACCGATGAGCTCATCGATAGCTTCGTCGCCGACGGTCAGGCCGATCTGATAAGCCAGTTCGCGATCCCGCTGCCGGGCCGCGTGATCTGTCATCTTTTCGGCATTCCGCCCGAGGACTTCGGCAACATTAAGCGCTGGTCGGACGATTTCATGGAGCTGTTAGGAGCGACCGGCCCCGAGGAGCGGCTGGTGGAGTCCGCCCACGGCTTTGTTGCCAGCCAGCACTATTTTCTGGCCCAGATCCAGGAGCGCCGGCAGCACCCGCGTGAAGATCTGCTGACCGTGATGCTGCCCGCCGAGCTGGGCGGCAGCGCGGCGCTCAGCGTCTCCGAGGCCACCTACAACGCGATCGATTTTGTGGTCGCCGGCCACGAGACCACGACGCATATCCTGGGCAACGGCCTGACGCATCTGTTCGCAAATCCCGATCAGCTGAGCCAGCTCTACGCGCATCCCGAGCTGATCCCCAACGCCGTCGAGGAGCTACTGCGGATCGACACCTCGGTGCTGGGATTGTTCCGCATCACCACCCACGACGCAGAGCTGAGCGGCGCGACAATCCCGGCCAGGGCGCGCGTCTTCGTGCTCTACAGCGCGGCCAACCACGACGAGGCGCAGTTCCCCAATCCCGATCAGCTGGATATTACGCGACCCAATGCCCGCGAGCATCTGGCCTTTGCACGTGGCATCCATACCTGCCTGGGCGCTCCGCTGGCGCGTCTTGAGCTGCGCATCGCCTTTGAGCGGCTGCTGAAGCGACTGCCGAATCTGCGGCCCGCCGGCGACGGATCGCGCTACGAGCATTTCTTCATGCGCGGCTTCAACGCCCTGCCGATCGCATGGGATGTCGACGGCAGCGCTGCGTAGCCGGCACAAGCACAATCCAGTAACAATCCCGCCGGCGGCTTGCGCTGGTGGGATTTGCTTTGTGCGGCCAAACGCGGCTAGACTGGTCTGGAACACTTGAATACAGGAGGATCAAGATGCAACCTCGGATTACCGTGATCACCATCGGTGTGGACGACCTGGAGCGAGCGGTTCGGTTCTATCGGGATGGCCTGGGCCTGCCGACTGAGGGCATTATCGGCACAGAGTTTGAGTATGGAGCTGTGGCGTTCTTCGAGCTACAGGCCGGCGTCAGGCTGGCGCTCTGGCCGCGCACAAGCATTGCCCACGATACCGGCCTGCCGGTCAGCCCGCCCAGCCCCACCGAGCTGACACTGGGGCACAACGTGGCCTCGCGCGCAGAAGTCGATGCGGTGATGGAGCAGGTCAACATGGCCGGCGGGGTTGTGGTGAAACCGGCGCACGACACGTTCTGGGGCGGCTACTCTGCGTATTTCCAGGACCCTGACGGGCATCTGTGGGAGGTGGCGTGGAATCCCGCCTTCGAGCTGCCGGCCTGAGCGCGAGGCCGGCCATGCTCATGCCCAGCACCAGCCTGCAGCGTGACGCTACCTGCCGTCGATCACATTTTCGCGGCCGATCTCGGCCACGCTGCGGCAGCCGGCCAGGCCCAGCGTGAGATCGAAGTCGGCGATGAGATTGCGCAGCACCGCCTCGACGCCGGACGCGCCCGCGATCGACAGGCCGTAGGCATAGGGCCGTCCTACACAGACAGCTGTCGCGCGCCGAGCGCCAGCGCCCGGAAAGCATCCGCGCCGCCGTACACGCCGCTGTCGAGCAGCACCGGCACACGTCCTGCGACGGCATCCACAATCGGTACGAGCGCCTCGATCGAGCTGATCGCGCCGTCGACCTGACGCCCGCCGTGGTTCGACACGACGATGCCGTCCATGCCCGCGTCGACCGCGCGCCGCGCATCGTCGGGGTGGAGAATGCCTTTAAGCAGGATCGGCAGCCTGGTATGCTGGCGCAGAAACGGCAGCTCGGCCCAGCTGATCGACGGCCGCGAGTAGATGTTGACGAACTTCTGCACCGCCGCCAGCGCCTTGCCCGACAGCAGCCCTTTCCAGAAGCCTTCGGGATAGGCGGCGGCCATGAGCATCAGCGCCTTGAGCGAGGCCAACGTCACCTTGCGGCGCGGCGGCGCGGCCTCGGGAATGCCGAGCAGCTGCTGAAAAACGGGATCGGTGGTGTACTGCGCGATGCCTTTGCCGCGCAGAAACGGCAAGTAGGCCAGATCCAGGTCGCGGGTGCGCCAGCCAAGCATCGTCGTGTCGAGCGTGACCACGATCGCGCTACAGCCACTGGCCTCGGCGCGGCGCAGCAGGCTGATCACCAGCTCATCGGATTTGCTCCAGTAGAGCTGAAACCAGCGCGGGCTGCTGCCCATCGCGGCTGCGCAGCGCTCCATCGGCACCGACGCCTGGTTAGAGAAGATGAAAGGCACGCCCAGCCTGGCAGCGGCCTGCGCGACGGCTAGATCGGCCTCGGGGTGCGCCATCTCCAGCACGCCGATCGGCGCCAGCAGAAAGGGCGTGGGCAGGCGCTGTCCCAGCAGCTCAACCGACAGATCGCGCTCGCCGACGTCGCGCAGCACGCGCGGCACGATCCGCCAGCGCTCGAAGCCGGCACGATTGCGCGCGATCGTCGTCTCGCGGCCAGCACCGCCGGCCATGTATGCAAAACCTTCACGGCTCATGTGTTTGCGGGCGGCCTGCTCCAGCGCCGCGAAGCCGATCGGGACGATGGGCTGGATACCCGCCACGCCGTCGAGGTAGATCTCGCGCTGCCGCTGAAGCCCGCTCACTGATTCGCTCGTCATAGCTCTCCCCTACGCGCGCTCGATGATAACACGGCTCCGGGGATTCTATGCAAGCGCCGGCGTGGGGCTGTGGCTGCTCGCAGCGTTACACCTACCGCAGAAGCAAGGTTAATCACCATCGCCGCCTGGCACGCGCGAAGCTCGCCTAGCGATTGAGCAGCCGCTCCCCTGCCAGGGCATTGTCCACAGCCACTTGATCGCGCATTTCCGGCGTCACACATACGAGGTCTTCAGGCACAGCTACGCGCCAGACGTAGCCTGAAATACAAGAGTCTGGGCCAAACATCCCGGCTGGATCTTTACGCGTCTCGACAAGCGCATTATCTGCGGCGACTTGATCGCGCATTTCCGGCGTTACGCACACATGATCACCGGGGAAGGCGTCGCGCCAAACATAGCCGTCGATACACAGGTCTGCCGCAGGTTCTTCTGAAGGTGAAGGCTCCGGCTCAGCCGGTGTAGGCGTTGGCGCGACCTCGACTTCCGGACTCGCGGGAAACTGCTCGACCGGAGCAGGCAGCGCCTCCTGGTTGGTGATCGAAGATGTAAAGCCAGGATGGGCGGGCAGGATGCGATCGAGAACGGTTGGATTGGTGAGCACTGCCACAACGATGGTAGCAACCGCACCGATCAAGGCTGTTGCAACCGACACAAGGCATGAGCCGCGACCATCGGACATTTTTCGCGTCATAGCACCCTCCAAACGCTAGCTCCGGGAGCATGAGCGTTACGGATCGTTATCTATATACAAATGCCTCCTTGCAGACTTGATCTTGCAGATATTTCACAACATGTCCAAAAACAGAGCGGAGCCGTTTACGGATGATCTACGCTTACCTGCATGAGCCCTTCACCCAAACGCTGGATACAATCGTGATACCACCGGCGTAGCACCTGAGACTCCGTCTTCTAGCGCATGTCCAAGCGAAGGAGTCGCATGGTTGATCATGCTAAAGAACTACCCAGGCAACATGTTGACTTACACGGGGCAGAAGCTTATAATTTTGCGATGTAAACCAAGTATTTACTATCTTTCAGCGCTCATCACTCAGCTTGAGACTTGACGAGCCTCAGCACACCGACATACGTTCAACGACAGCCGCGATCCCACTCGGCCCGTGAATCTTGCTGCCGCGTCCGATAGATGACCCTGTCAGAATCGATCAAGCATTGGAATCCGACACTTGAGCAACGATCGTAGCGTTCATAGCCACATGCGGCATGGACCCCTCGGAAGCGACCCGATGACATCACTTCCTGGCTCCTGGATCATTCCAGCTACATACATAGACAGCTTTCTATCCAGCGACGAAGCCCTGCACAGCCGGCGCATGGATTCGCTGCCTCTCGGTGGAAAACTCGGCCCTGCGACGGGCGCTAACCCAACCGATGCTGTAAACCGGAGCTTCTCACCGCCGGCTCTGCTCGTCAGGGCTCGGCTAGTGCGCGACTTTTTGCGGACCGCTGGTATTTAACCACTTGAAGAATCCGGCCCATCGCAGCTCATCGTCATGGATGTCAACGAAGGAACCGCAACAATGGATGATCAATCCCCCCGCTTTGATCGTGGCGGCCATGCTGCTTCTGAAGATCAACCCCACACAGCAGCTGTGCTGCTTGCCGATACCGACCCACAGCACCAGCTTGCCACGTTGACCGTGCCCACGCCGCCAACCTATCCACGTAATCGCTGCGTTCACGACCTCGTCGCGGAGCAGGCGGCGCAGCACCCGGATGCGATCGCGCTGGTGTACGGAGACGCGCAGCTCACATATGGCGACCTCGACCAGCAGGCAAACCGGCTGGCGCACCACCTTCAAACGCTGGGCGCTGGTCCAGATACCTTGATCGGCCTGTGTATGGAGCGCTCGATCGAGCTTGTGGTAAGTATGCTGGCGGTGCTTAAGTCCGGCGCGGCGTACGTCCCGCTCGATCCCAGCTATCCCACCGAGCGCCTTCAGTTCATGCTGAACGATACACAGGCTCCGGTCGTGCTCACCATGCAGCGCTTCCGATCACTGCTCCCGTCCCACGCCGGACAGACCATCGATCTTGAAAGTCTGCGGCCGACGCTGGCCCGGCTCCCGGAAACCGCTCCGGCGCATCGTGCAACCGCCGATCATCTCGCGTATGTGATGTACACCTCGGGCTCTACCGGGCGGCCGAAAGGCATCAGCATTCCCCACCACGGAATTACCCGCCTGGTCTGCAACACCAACTATGTCCAGCTCACCTCCAGCGATCGGGTGCTCCAGGCGTCGAACACGGCCTTCGATGCCGCGACCTTCGAGATCTGGGGCACGCTCGTGAATGGCGCGCGGGTCGTCGGCGTGGATCGTGAGACCGCGCTGGTGCCCGAGCGCTTCGTGGCCGCGCTGCGGGAGCAGGCGATCACGGTGGCGTTCATGACCACAGCCTGGTTCAACCAGGTGGTCAATCTCAGCCCTGAGGCGTTCGATGGGCTGCGAGCGCTGCTCTTCGGCGGCGAGGCGTGCGATCCTCAGCGCGTACAGCAGGTGCTCAGCTCGCACGCGCCCGCACGGCTGCTGCATGTCTACGGCCCGACCGAAAGCACAACCTTTTCCTCGTGGTACCCTGTCACGACAGTGCCGGCAGACGCTACCACAGTCCCGATCGGCTATCCCGTTGCCAACACGCAGATCTATCTGCTGGACACGCATGGGCGACAGGTGCCGCCGGGCGCGGTGGGCGAGCTGTATATCGGCGGGGATGGCCTGGCGCGCGGCTATCTCGATCGGCCTGAGCTGACCGCCGAAAAATTCGTGCCCGATCCCTTCGGCGGCACACCCGGCGCGCGGCTCTACCGCACCGGCGACATTGGTCGCGCTCAGGATGACGGTGCGATCGAGTTTGTGGGCCGCATCGACGATCAGATCAAGCTGCGCGGCTTCCGCATCGAGCTGGGCGAGATCGAAAGCGTGCTGCGCCAGCATCCGCAGGTCCGCGATGTGGTTGTCGTGGCACGGGAAGATCAGCCCGGCGACATGCGGCTGGTGGCGTACATTGTAGAAGAACCAAGGAACCGGGTGCCATGCCCAGAGGGCGCCCGGCGCACAAAGGAACAAAAGAGTACCACTGATTCCCCTTCTCCTATGGCAATGGGAGAAGGGGAGATCGGGTACCCTTTGGGTGGCGCCGGGGATGAGGGCCAGCCCAACAATCTGGGCCTGCTCTCCACACTCCGCGCCTTCCTCGGCGAGCGCTTGCCCGCCTACATGGTGCCGTCCGCGTTTGTGCTGCTCGACGCGCTGCCGCTCACGCCGAACGGCAAAGTCGATCGCAAGGCCCTACCGCAGCCGGAGCCGGATCGAGCCAGCCTGGACACGCCGCTGGTCGCGCCACGTACGCCGATGGAAGAGCTGGTCGCTCAGATCTGGGCGGAGGTGCTGCACCTCCAGCAAATCGGCATCCACGACAACATTCTTG
>DASWTW010000470.1:0-10289 GCA_036401895.1 Herpetosiphonaceae bacterium
TGTAAGCGAAAGCGTTCTTGCTGTCGCCGCTGGACGAGCCGTCCTGACGCACCAGATGCAGCTCGGTCTTGCCCAGGTTGGTGCCTTTGGCGCAGTGGTAGTTCAGGTGCGGCGTGGTCGCATCCAGCACCTTGTTGATCGTCAGCTCCTGTAGCTGCGGACGGCCAAGCGTGCGACCAGTGTTGCTGGTCGAGGTCTGGATCGGGTTGGAAACGGCGTGGCTGAAGGACATCACCTCGATACAGTTCGTAAAGCCGGAGAGATTGGTCTCTCCATTGATCTTGACTGTATCCTGGATCTTCAACAACATATAGTCCATCGTCGAACTCCTGGATTATGAATAAACGCGAATAGATCGATCGCCTAGCCGGCAGCCGGCGGCGGCAGCGTCGCGACCAGCCGCAACGATACGGTCAACTCCTCAAGCTGGAAGTGCGGGCGCAGGAAGACCACGGCGCGATAGCAGCCGGGCCGCGCCGGATCGGCGGTCACGTCGACGCGAGCCTCGCGCAGCGGATAGCGCGACTTCAGCTCCTGGCCGGCATCGTCGTTCAGCATTACATACTGCGTGATCCAGTTATTGAGCAGCTCAGCGACATTGCCCTGCGTCAGGAAGCTGCCGATCTTGTCGCGCATGATCACCTTGATATAGTGCGCGAAGCGCGAGGTCGCCAGAATGTAGGGCAGCTGCGCCGACAGCCGGGCGTTGGCGGTCGCGTCGTCCTGCACATACACCTTGGGCTTGTTGGCCGTCTGGCCGCCGAAGAAGGTTGCCGAGTCGGTGCCTTTGCGGTAGCAGAGCGCGATAAAGCCCAGATCGCTCAGCTCCTTCTCGCGGCGGTCGGTGATCGCCACCTCGGTCGGGATCTGCACCGCGATGTCGCCGTCGTCGCTCTTGAAGGTGTAGATCGGCAGACCGCCGACCATGCCGCCGCCCTCGTAGCCACGGATCGCCGCCGTCCAGCCGTAGCGCGCAAACGCCTCGGTCATGCGCTGCGCCAGCGACCAGGCAGCGTTGCCCCACAGGAAGAACTCGGGCCGTGACGCGTCTTCCACAAAATGGAACTCGTTGACCGGGATCGTGCTCGGGCCGTAGGGCAGGCGCATCATCGTGTGCGGCAACGCCAGCGCGACATAGCGCGAGTCTTCGCTCTCACGGAAGGAGCGCCACTTGATCAGCTCGGCGCTTTCGAAGATCTTGGCCAGATCGCGCGGCTTGTCCAGATCGCGGAAGCTTTGCAGATCGAAGAGGCCCGGCGCGGCAGCGGTGATCAGCGGCGCATGCGCGGCGGCGGCCACGTTCGACAGCTTCTGCAACATGCTCACGTCGCGCGGCAGGCGGCCAAACTCAAAGTCGGCCATCAGCGCGCTGTAGGGCGAGCCGCCGAACAGGCCGTACTCTTCCTCGTAGATCTTTTTGAAGAGCGCGCTTTGATCGAACTCGACGGCGTTATCGAGATCGTTCTGTAGCTCGTCGCGGGTCGCGTTCATCACGCGCAGCTTCATTCGCGTGCCGGTCTCGGTCTTATGCACCAGATCGTGCAGGCCGCGCCAGGAAGCCTCAAGCTGCTGGAACTCCGGGTGATGCATGATCAGGCTGAGCTGGCGGCTAATCAGATCGTCGATCTGCGCGATGCGGTACTGGATCAGCAGCGCGGGATCTTCGCTGTCGCCGTAGACATCCAGGCGGCGCTGCGCCTGCTTGAGCGTGTAGGTCGCCAGCCGCGTCACGATAAAGGTCGACTCGGCGGTCGGCAGCGGCTGCCAGTCGGCCTCCATGGTCACGGTCTTGGTCGCGGCGTCGTAGCTCTTGATCGTGCCCAGCAGGCCGGTGCCCGCTCCCGCGACGATCTGCAAGCGCTTGCCGGGCAGCTCGGCCACGTCGACCAGCGCCTCGTCGGCCGTGTTGAGCGTGAGTGTCCAGGCGCCGTCCTTCTGAACCACCTGGCCCAGCGTGCCTTCGACGGGCGCGCCGGTGTTGATCGCGAAGCGCGAGCCGGCCTCGGGCATCGGCTGCCAGTCGTCCTCCATGGTGGCGGTGCTGGTCGCGGCATCGTAGCCGGCGATGGTGCCGGTCAGGCCCTTGCCCGCACCACCCGTGACGATCACGGTCAGGCCGGCCAGATTCCTGGTCGCCAGGCGCTCGTCGGCCTCAAAGGTGATGCTGGTCGGAGTAACCGCCGCGATCTTGCCGCCGGTGTAGGCCTGCTCGCGATCGTGGGGCAGCAGCGCCGAGATCTTCCAGCTGGTGCCGTAGCGATTGCTGTCCATCGAGACCATGCGGTCGCGCGGCAGCGGAAAGCCGGCCTTGGTAAACTCCTGCGACAGCGCCTCGGGCACGGGATAGAACGGCTTCAGATGCTCGACAACTTCCTTGACGCTGAAGGTATCCGAGTCGTCGATGCTGAACAGCAGCTTGACTGCATGACGGCCATGCATTTTTTCGTGCAGGCTGTGAAATTCGCTGATCAGCTCCGCCGCATATTCTTTCTGGGACGGATCGCGCGCGAGTAACGCCGTCAGGTCCGGGCGTCGCTCCACGGTTAATGTGCTCATATCAGTTTGCCTTTTGGTTGATGAGAAGCAGGCTCAAGTAGATCATCTCAGTCGCGGCGCGATGGTTAGGCGCCCGGCAGCGCGCGGGTAACATCTTCCAGCAGCGCCTGGCTCAGCGTATCGTTGCCGTCCAGCTTGGCCTGAAGATCGCGCAGGCGCTTGCGCTCTTCCAGCAGCGCCTTAAGCGCCGGAACCTGCGTCACCAGGTTAGCAGGCTGGAAGTCGGCCATCTGGGTAAAGCGCAGCGAGACCGACAGGCGCTCGCCGTCGGTGTGCGGCAGCACCTCTTCGACGACCAGGTTTTCCAGCGTCGGGCCGATCGCGCGCAGGATCTGATTAAAATTGTCGCGGTCAATCTCAACGAATTTGCGATCTTTCAGCGGCAGCGGATTCTCGGTCGAGCCCGACAGATCGGCGAGGATGCCCAACACAAAGGGCAGCTCGACCTTCTCGATCGCGTTTCCGATCTCGACATCGTAGGTGATCTGCACGCGCGGCGGTCGCACGCGATCCAGGACGTGCTGTGTACTTTCGATAACCGGCATTTTAGGAATCTCCTTGTTTCATGCCAAGCAGGGTATAAATCGAGGCAAGATCGCCTCCATCTTGGAGTAGTTCGAGCAGCAGCTCATTCAATGGCATGCTGCCCCAGGTCACAGCGCGGCGAATCAGATAGGGCGTCGGGCTGTGGGGTTCGATCGTAGTGAGGTAGTCGGCGATCATGGCTAGAAGCTGGTAGGCCTCCGTGCGGCTGTGGATCTGAACATCGCCGGTGATGTAGGAACCTCCTCCCTGGGCGAACCCAGGCTGTGCAACAAGCGCGGATGCACCGTCGGTACGCTTGGACCGATTGCTGGTCAGCAGCTGCCGGATATTTACCAGCATGCCCTTGTTCTGCGCCTTGTCCGGCTCCGCCGGAAAGATCGTGGAGCCGCCGTTGCGCTCGGCCAGCACGCTCGTCAGCAGCTGCCGAATATTCACCAGCACAGTTTTGAACTGCGTCAGGCTTGGACTTTGATCGGTGCATTTGACGCGCAGCAGAGTGTCGAGATCGTCGAGCGCATCGAGCGCGTCGTTGGTCTGCTCAAGCAGGCCCACGCACACCGCCGTCGACGACAGATCCAGGCTTTCGCGAAACCGGGCTTTGGTCACCTGCTGATCAGTCTCGGCTACGCGCAGCAGGCTGGGGTATTTCTTGGCCTGCTGCTCAAGGTACAGCGCGTTCTCCCAGTCGAGCCAGGTGTAGGCGACGGCATCGTTGGTCTCGGGCTGCGTGATCGGGATCTGCTTCAGCGTCAAAAACAGCCGCTCGTTGATCCACACAATCGGCGCTGTGCGCGCGTCGACGTTGCCGGTGGCCAGCTCGGGATACAGCGTGGGCCAGAACTGCTCGCACAGATTGACCATCACGATCAGCCCGTCGCGCACGCCGGCCATGCCGTAGAGATGCAGCCAGGACTCCAGCAGCCAGGCCGCGATCTGAAGGTCTTTGGTGCGCGTGGTCAGCGCCTCGATGCACAGGGCGCTGACGGCGTACCAGTCGGCGCGCTTCAGCTCGCGCTGCCAGACGCCCTGTGACAAACTTGGATCGTCCTCACGCCGCGCCTCCTTGATGCGATCGTAGGTTTCGTCGTAGCGCAGGGATTCGCCGGAGGGCTGCTCGGGCGTGATCGGCAGGAGCAGCGTCTCGATCTCTAAAGGCCAGGTGTCGATCTCGTGCATCGTTGATTCCTTGATGGCGCGGCAAGAACGTGGCTATGCGCCGGACTCGTGGCTGTCGATCTGGGCGTCGAGAAACGCGTAGAGCGCCTCGCGGGTGGCAAAGTAATGCACGGCCTCGCCGCGCGTATCGACGACGGAGGCGCGCCAGGGAACGCTGGCGTTCGTGCGCCAGAAGCGGATCATGTACGACTGGTAGTTGCCCGACGGTCGCCAGCTCAGGTGGTGCTGCCCACCGGCCCACCGGCGATCGTGTCTGCCCCAAAAGCGTGTCACAGCCAGCCAGATCCGACCGAGTACGCTCATGCTTCCTACTCCTTCGCTGACCATCTGCTGGCCGGTTCTTCGATGTGGGACGTTATGCGGGGTCGCGGAGTAGCATAGCGGTGGAGCGCTTACACAACGCTTACAAACGCTTGATCCAGGCTCCGTCATCACAAGCAGTTTTTATTGCAAGTTCGCCAATGGCTGCCAGTTTCGGGCATCGCTGCGGTAATTTTCGTCTATAAACTTTTCGTGATTCTCCATGACTTGGATCACATTCGGCAGCACTGGAATTTTTGTCATCATTGCGCGCGCCTCCGAGTCGTCCTGAACTAAGCCCGGCAGATTATCTTTATGCACTCGGAGCACAACAACTGTAGTATCGCCAAGATGTTTTTTGTAGTCGTTATAAGGTATATGGACATCTTTAGGCTTCAAAAAATAAATATGGCTGGCTGTAATGATTTCTTCAATGTTATTCCTGTACGTGACGTATTGAACAGCGAGACGAGCCAGGAAATGATTCTTGTTACGTATCAGCATCGTGTTTGCCAGCATTTCAACATTAATGTCTTTTTTCGCTTGATTGAACTTAGCTCGATCATATTTCGCCTGGCCCGGCAGCGATTCCCTGAATTGCGCCAGGTACTCTTTTTCTTTAGCATCTACTCGCCAAACATCGTGCTCATTGCTGCCACGCAGGACAACGTGAAAGGGCAGATAGTTATCTCGTACTGCCAGAATTTGTTCCCTTGTATAACCATGAGCCATCAGATCAACCAGATAGCCCCTGAGCTGTTGCTGAAACTCGGTTTCCTCTTTCTTTTTGCGATTTTGTACGTACGCTCCTTTAGGATGCGGCACCGGCATGCCAATGCGGGACAATGCCGTCGTCATGCCGCCGCGTTTGATAATCAGGGCAACCTCTTTACGCGTAAGGTGATACAGCCAGTCGGCGTCTTTCATCGTAGTCCTCCAGGTTTGAGATTCAATTCTGTGTAGCCAGCTCAGCGATCGCGAATAGGTTCGGCTATCGAGCAATGATGAGAAACTGAACAGGAGGAAGTCGAAGTCGCCCGACTGGATGGCCACCGCTAGCTGCGCTCGATCGTTGGGACATGCCGAAGCATACGAGCCTCGCGCTTACACAACGCTTACATTCGCGCTTACACAGCGCTGACATTCGCGCCTACGACTCGGCGTCGATCAGCGCGCGTAGGACTGCCCGTCGCTAAAGTCCTAGAGTCATGGAGCCGCGCCGGGCCTCGATCTGCTGTGGATTCGGGGCTTTTTCCATAGGTTAGGCACGCCGCTTATGTAGCTAGGTAGCACACCACGAATAGACCAGGTGTCTTATCAACAGATGGGATGCGCCGTGCTACAAATAGACTCTCGCAGCAATCTTATGGAAACCCAGCCTATGAACGACCTTCTACGGATGAGCTTGCTCGGCTCTGTCGTCGTCACTCAGGCGCAGCAGGAGGTGAACGGTTTTCGCAGCCGCAAAGCCCTGGCGCTGCTGATCTACCTGGCCTGCACCAACGGCTCGCAGCGGCGCGAGGCGCTGGCCGATCTGCTGTGGTCCGATTGCTCCCAGCAGCAGGCGCTCTCCAACCTGCGTACGGCGCTGGTCCATCTGCGCGATCGAGTCGGCGATTGTCTTCACAGCAGCCACGGCTATCTGGCGCTAAGTCCGCAGCTCGCTTGCCGGGTGGATGCCGTCGAGCTACAGCGGCGACTGTCCGGCCTGCTGGCCCAGAACGCGCCGCTTTCCGGCGCCGACGCCGAGCAGCTAGAGCAGGCGCTCCAGCTCTACCAGGGCGATTTTCTGGCGGGCTTTCATCTCCAGAACGCGCCGTATTTCGAGGAGTGGGCGCTCGTAGAAGGTGAGCGGATGCGCCGCATGGTGATCGAGGGCTACCAGCGGCTGGTGACCTGCTATCTGGCATGGGGTGAGTATAAAGCCGGGCTGCGCTGTGTCGATCGCTGGCTGGCGCTGGATCGACTCGACGAGATCGGTCATAGCCAGCGCATCTGCCTGCTGGCCGCCGACGGTCAGCGTGCTGCGGCGCTGGCGCAGTACGAGATCTGCCGGCGTATTCTGCACGATGAGCTGGGCGTCGAGCCCGCCGAGCAGACAATGCTCTTGCACGAGCAGATTCGCGCCGGTCACTGGACAGCACCGCAGAGCAGCGCCGGCCGGAGCACAGCCTTTCAGCAAGCAGAAGCCCCCGCGCCGCCCTTCAACAACCTGCCCACGGCGCTCACGCGCTTTATCGGCCGGCAGAGCGAGCTGGCAAATATCGCCGAGTGTCTCGCCAATCCCGGCTGCCGGCTGCTGACCATCACCGGCCTGCGCGGTATGGGCAAGACCGCGCTGGCGCTGCAGGCCGCTACTGCCGCCGCCGCGCAGTTTGCCGATGGCGTGTGCTACGTGTCGATCCCGGATGTATTGGAGCGCGGACAGCTTGCCCGGGTGATTGCCGAGGCGCTCAGGCTGCCGATCTCCGGCGCTGATCTTCAGGGACGCTTGTTCGAGTATGCGCGGCACAAACAGCTGCTGCTGCTGCTAGACAACATGGAGCATTTAGAGGCCGAGGCTGGCTTTGTGACGGCGCTGTTGCAGCACGCGTCCTCGGTGAAAGTGCTGGGCACCTCCTTAGAGCCGCTGAACCAGCGCGCCGAGTGGCTGGTGCCGCTCCACGGCCTGGCGGTGCTCGATCGATCCACCGCCTCGCAGATGGATCTGGCGGATCTGGTCGAGCTGCTGGCAGGCGAGCAGGCGCTCACCAGGCGTCTACCTGAGCCGCTGCCGGCGACCGATGCCATGCATCTTTTCGTGATTCGCGCCCGCCAGGTACAGCCACGCTTTCAGGCCGCCGCCACAGATATTCCGGCGATTCTCGATATCTGCCGCTTAGTCGACGGCATGCCGCTGGCGATCGAGATGGCCGCCGAGTGGGTGGGCAGCCTTTCATGCAGCGAGATCGCCGAGGAGCTGGAGCATAACCCGATCATCCTGGCGTCATCGCGACACGACGTGCCCGTGCGCCAGCAAAGCCTCGAAACGATCTTCGCTCAGACCTGGCGGCTGCTCTCGCCCGACGAGATCGAGGTATTACAGCACTTCGAAAGCTTTAATCATCGCACGTCGCGCGAAATCTTGCAGCAGGCGACCGGCGCGACACTGCCGGTGCTGGCGGCGCTGGTGCAAAAATCGTTTTTGTGGCGCACCTCCACCGGCTGTTACCAGATGTCGGAGCTGCTGCGCCGGTATGTAGCCCGCTGCACGCCCGAGGTGTACGCCTGAGCGTCCTCGTGTAAAACCTCTCCACACCATACACCCGCGAAATCTTCAAAATCCGCCCAGACCACGAAAGGCCGACCTTTCGTGCATCGCCGTGCCTGCCGGATCGAACATCGCCCACGTTCCAACGTACAGGCAACCTCGCGCCCTGTTCGTCGTAAAATGACCTGTATGAGCATCTAGGAAGGACGACGATGAGTAGATCTGGATCTTCGCCGGCGGTCGAGCTCCGAGGCGCTGCCAAAAGCTTCGGCTCCGTGCAAGCGCTGAAAGGTATCGATCTGGCGGTGCAGCAGGGCGAGACCGTGGCGCTGCTGGGGCCGAACGGTGCCGGCAAAACGACGGCGATCAGTTTGATGCTGGGCTTGCGCCAGCCGACCGCCGGACGCGCGCTGCTGTTGGGCCGTGATCCGCGCGATATGGACAGCCGCCGCCGCATCGGCGTGATGCTGCAAGAGTCCGGTGTGCCACACACCCTGAAGGTGCGCGAGGTCGCCGAGATGATCCGGCGGCTCTACGATCGCCCGATGGATACGCTGGCCGCGCTCCAGCTGGCGCAGCTCCACGACAAAGCCAACGCCCTGGTCGCGACGCTCTCCGGCGGCCAGCGCCAGCGCCTGTACTTTGCCCTGGCGATCATCGGCAATCCCGACGTGCTCTTCCTGGACGAGCCGACCGTGGGGCTGGATGTCGAGGCGCGGCGCAGCTTCTGGCAGCAGATCGCTGCGCTGGTCGGCGCGGGCAAGACTGTGATCTTAACTACGCACTACCTGGAAGAGGCCGACGCCCTGGCGGATCGGATTGTGGTGATCAACCAGGGCCTGATCGTCGCCGAGGGCACGCCCAGCCAGATCAAGGCCACCGTCGGCGGCAAGCGCGTACGCTTCCGCGCGCCTGGCCTGAGCGACGAACGGCTGCATGCGCTGCCGGGCGTCCAGCGCGTCACCCGCGTTGCGGACATGATCGAGTTCTACGCGATCGAGCCTGAGCTGCCGCTGGCCCGGCTGTTCGGCGACGGCGTGGCCCTGAGCGAGCTTGAGGTAGTCGGCGCCGGGCTGGAAGAGGCTTTCATGAGTATTACCCAAACGCCAGCGCGAGGAGCATAAACCATGACAACGACGCCGATCTCGGAGCACGCCCGGACGACGAGGAGCCGCCCGGCCGCCGTGCTGTTCTACTACATCTACTGCGAGGTCATGAAGCTGATCCGCATCCCGGCGTTTTCGATCCCGACGCTGCTCTTCCCGACGATGTTGTTCGCCTTTTTCGGCCTGCCCAACCTCGGCGCGCAGATCGGCGGCATCGACGCGGGGCCATACATCATGGCCTCCTACGGCGCCTACGCGATGATGTCGGTGGCGCTGTTTTCGTTTGGCGTTTCGATCGCCGCCGAGCGCGGCCTGGGCTGGAACAAGCTGCTGCGCACGATGCCGCTCAATCCGCTGGTGTACTTCATGGCCAAGACTGGCATGGCGCTGATCTTCGGCGTGCTGACGCTGCTGCCGCTGTTTGCCTTCGCCGGGATCGTGGGCGGCGTCAGCCTGGGATTGTTGGCCTGGTCCAGGCTGATCGGGCTGCTGGTGGTCGGGATGATCCCGTTTGTCGCGCTGGGCCTGTGGCTGGGCTACTTCGGCGGCCCCAACTCCGCCCCCGCGATCGCGAATGTGATCTATCTGCCGCTGTCGTTTGCCTCGGGCCTGTTGATGCCGCTAGAGTTCCTGCCGCCGGTCGTGCGCGCGATCGCGCCGTATCTCCCGGCCTACCACGTGGGTCAGCTCGCCTGGACCAGCCTGGGCGCGGGCGATGGCGCATCGCTGGGCAGCCATCTGCTGTGGCTCGCCGGCTACACCGCGCTCTTCCTCGTTATGGCGCTGGTCGCCTATCGCCGCGATGAGGGCAAGACCTATGGCTAGGGTTTACGCCCGATGCCGCCGATCACCAGTGAGCGCGACGGCTCGTCCAGGAACAGATCGGTCGCCGCCTCGGGACGCCAGAGCGGGCCATACACAATGCCGGGCTCGACAATCTCCAGGCCCTTGAACAGGCGGCGAATCTCCTCGGCTGAGCGAAACTTCACCGGCTGTGCAAACTGGCTGTACAGCCGCTCGATCTGCGCCGTGAGATCCGCGCGCACGCCCTCAGTCGTGCCGTTGGTGATCACCAGGTAGCTGCCCGATGGAATGGTTGCGCGAATCGTGTCCAGGATATGATCGACCTCGCGCTCGTCGGGGACGAAATGCAGCAGCGCCAGCAGCAGCACCGCGACCGGACGGGTAAAGTCGAGCAGCCGCCGTACCTCGGGATGCTCAAAGATCGCCTCGATCTGGCGCACATCGGCCTGGATCATGGTCGCCTGCGGCACGGCCTTGAGCACGGCCTGACCGTGAGCCACCGCCACTCCATCGATGTCTACATACACCGTCCGCGCCTCGGGATTAACGGC
>DASWTW010000471.1:0-2919 GCA_036401895.1 Herpetosiphonaceae bacterium
CCGCAGAATCAGCCGGCGCTGATTGATCCCTGGATTGCCTTAGCGGCAATCGCCATGAAAACGCAGCATGTCACGATCGGCCCGATGGTGGCGACGCTGGCCCGGCGACGGCCCTGGAAAGTGGCGCGCGAGGTCATTACCCTGGATCATCTGTCAGGCGGGCGGATGGTGTTGGGCGTTGGGCTCGGCCAATCGGGGTCGGGCGATTTTGCGCACTTTGGCGAGGAGAGCGATCGCACGGTGCGTGCCCGCAAGCTTGACGAGGCGCTCGACATCGTGGCTGGCCTGTGCAGCGGCGAGCCGTTCAGCTACCAGGGGCAGCATTTCCAGATTCAGGAGACGGTGTTTCTCCCACGTCCGGTGCAGAAACAGATTCCGATCTGGGTCGGCGGCTGGTGGCCGCATAAAGCGCCAATGCGGCGCGCGGCCCGCTGGGATGGCGCGTATCCCGGCGAGGTCATCGGCACCGACACGACGGTGGAGATCATTCCTACCTCGCCCGCGACAGCACGCACGATGCTGGACTATATCATGCAGCACCGGACCAAGACCACGCCGTTTGACCTGGTGATCAGCCGTCCACTATGGCACGCCGATCCTGGCGAAGCCCGCGACCTAGTGGCGCAGTTTGGTGACGCCGGCGTGACCTGGCTCATGCAGGATCTCTTCCCGTGGGAAGTATCACCGGCCGACGCGCGGGCCTTGATCCGCAGGGGTCCGCCTGGCACGCCGTGACGTCTGAGCGTCCGCCCCTCGTGGGAGCAGCAGAAATATACCGATACTCTATCTTCTCCATCACCCCCCACTAGCCTGTTACTGCTACCAGAATGTGGCACGGCTGTGCTGCGGATGCGTGCCATGCAGGCTTGGCAGCAGCGAGACCTTGATTGCTGCCAGCTCATTAATGCGTACGCTGCGCTGGTGTGAGCGATCAGCGCCGTCCAGCGGCGCATGCTCGGTAGGCTTTGCCACATGAATCACGGCCATCAACCCATGACCAGATCGTGCCATGTTCTGGTAGCAGTGACAGTGTTAATCTGTGTACATACGAAGCATACCATCGTGCTGTTCGGCAGCGAACTGGAAGCAGGCCAGGGCCGACTCAAAGAGGTAGCGCCGCTTCCCCGACTCAGGGTGCCGCAGAATATCAATGAGGTCCGCATCGGGCATGTCAAACTCGTGGCCGCGATTCGTCAGGCGGGCTTCCCGCTCCAACGTCACCAGCGCGGCCACCCTGCGGCGGACCTCCACGGGGTTCAGCTCACCGGAATCGGCGGAAGAACGTGCGCACGTCCTCAACCAGGAGGTCGGGCACTTCCATGGCCGGGAAGTGCCCACCCCGCTCGAACTCCGACCAGTGCTCCATGGTATTACCGGGATCGAACAGGGACCGGATCGTGGTGTCGGCAGCAAACACCGCGATGCCGCGTGGCGGTCCCCACTGCCCCACCTCCTGGGCGCTGGTTCCCTCCGACTGCCATGCGACCATCTCGCGATAGGCTTGCATGCCCTCGTAGGTTGCATGGGCTGAGGATGCGCCGGCACCACTGAACCAGTAGATGCTGACATTGGTAAGCAGCTGATCACGATCGACGGCATCCTCAGGCAATTGTGCTGCCGGGTCGGTCCACTCCTGGAACTTCTCGACGATCCAGGCAAGCTGACCAACTGGCGAGTCGTTCAGGGAGTAGGCGAGGGTCTGCGGGCGGGTCGCCTGGATGTGCAGGTACCCGATTCCATCGGCCTGGAATGCATTGAAGCGCTCGCCGCGCGCCCGATCAGCGTCGGACAAGTCGTCCAACGCGACCGCAGGCCCCAACGGCATGGCTGCCACAGTCCCGGTGAGATGGGTGCCGACCACCCGCTGGGCATCGACCATCGCGAGCACCCCCGCCACACCCGAGCCGACGTCGGTGCCGTGGACCGCGTAACGCTGATACCCGAGGCGGCGCATCAGCTCTGCCCATGCCTGAGCGACGCGGAACAGGTTGCCCCACCCCGGTGCCTGGACGGGCGTGGAGAAGGCGTAGCCGGGCAGCGACGGGATCACCACATGGAACGCATCGGTCACCGTGCCGCCGTGGGCAACGGGGTCGGTCAGGGGACCGATCACCTTCAGGAACTCCACGAACGAGCTCGGCCAGCCATGGGTGAGGATCAGCGGGAGGGCGTGTGGCTCTGGCGACCGCACGTGCAGGAAGTGGATCGTCTGGCCGTCGATCTCCGTGATGTACTGGGGGAACTGGTTCAGCTGAGCCTCCTGCGCGCGCCAGTCATAGCTAGTGCGCCAGTACTCGGCCAGGTCCTTGAGGTAGGCCAGCGGGACGCCGCGGCTCCAGCCGACCTCTGGCAGCGCATCCGGCCAGCGCGTGTGGGCTAGGCGGGCGCGCAGGTCGTCCAGGTCGGCTTGCGCGATGTCAATGGTGAATGGGTGGATCGTCATCGTGACACTCCTTCGAGCGGTGAGGCTACCGTGAGGGGATTCGTACTATAGGTGATGGAGCACAGCGCGTCAAGCAGCGTCATGATCCTCCAGCTGCGCGCAGCCCAACGCAGGGCTCGCATGCCGTCTCGCCCAGCCACGGATCGACCAGCGCCAAATAGGACGGGATATGGTTGGCATTGTTCCGGCCTACATAGTTGTGTGGGTCTGAGGTCCCATCGCCGACCAGGATGAGCGCCTCGGGCGCACGCGGCCAGGTCGCAGCGGCATGCTGCATGCAGCGCCGGATCGCGGCCGGGTCCACCTGGCCAAAGCTCCATACGTCGTCGATCTGCGCCACGTCGATCAGCTCCACACGGAAGCCCTGCGCTCGACGATGCGTGAGCAGCGGGTGCAGCGCGGCAGGAACGCTGCCGGCGCCACGTACACCGCCTCGGCCGCGCGGGGTGTCACGCGGTCGATCGGCGGGTGCCGCT
>DASWTW010000472.1:0-30680 GCA_036401895.1 Herpetosiphonaceae bacterium
GCGCATTACGGATTCGCTTCAGCGGGTTTTGCGGGAGCGCTGGCACGCGCTGCTCGCGCCGCAGTACGACGAGCGCCGGCTCACGTATTCCTGCGAGCAGCTGCGTTCCCAGGTGCTGGCCGCGTTTGATGCTCCCCATCCGGGCTGGCAATCCGCGCGCTATCACAGCCCGGATCTCATGATTGCCGCCGCCGACGCCGAGGCTATCCGCCGGAACGATTACCAGCTTGTGCTGGGCGAGTTTCATATGGCGATGAACACCGCCAAAATCAACTTGTTCTTATCGCAACACCCCGCGCCTCAAGCGATCAGCCAGGCGCTGGAGCACGACCTGCCGCATCCTGTGATCATACCGGTTGTCTCGAAGCAATGGCCGGCGCCGCCGCCGCGCACGCTGGCATCGCTGGCCGCCGCGAAAGATTTTCGGCTGCTGTTCGCGCACGACTCGTGTGGTATTGCCCCGGAGCAAGGGCTGCCGATCGGCTCGCTGGTGATCGAGGAGACCGAGCAAGGGCTGGTTGTGTCCACGCACGATCGGCGGCTGCGCTTCGATATTGTCGAGGTCTTCGGCGAGCTTTTGACATTTCGCGTCACGGATTGTTTGAAGCTGTTAGAGCAGCGCAAGCATACGCCCCGCATCAGCTTCGACCGCCTGATCGTCTGCCGCGAGTCCTGGCATTTCTCGCCCTCCGAGATCGCGTTCGTACACGAGTCTGCTGAGGTTGAGCGTTTTATCGCGGCGCGGCGCTGGCTCAACCTCCACGGGATTCCACGCTTCGTTTTTATGAAGTCATCGGTCGAAGAAAAGCCGGTCTATGTTGATTTCGACAGTCCGCTCTTGCTCGATCTTTTCGCGAAGATCGTGCGCCGGACCGCTGCCCAGGGCGGGCCGGAAGCATCCGTACGTATCACCGAAATGCTGCCCGATCCGAACCATATCTGGCTGCCGGACCACGCCGATCAGCGCTACACCAGCGAGCTGCGTACTGTAGCCGTCGATCCGCTGCTGACACCGCGACGAGCTTTGTAGCAGCGGAACAATCGGCTCAACGCGCTACTGTTCCGGCGAGTCCGTGCTCACCTTGACGATCACCGTCCGCTGGCGTGGCCCGTCGAACTCGGCGAGGTAGATCGCCTGCCAGCGGCCGAGCACCAGCTGCCCATCTTCGACAAAGACCATCTGGCTAAAGCCCATAGCGCTTGCCTGAAGGTGCGACGCCGAGTTGTCCTCGATATGCCGGTAGCCCGGATCGGTGCGTGGCGCAATGCGACTGAGCAGCAGCAGCATATCGTGCTGCACACCGGGATCGGCGTTCTCCTGGATCGTCAGGCCGCAGGTCGTGTGTGGGCAGTACACATAGACGATCCCGTTCTGGATGCCCTGCTCCCGAACCACGCTCTGCACCTGGCGTGTAATGTCGACAAACTCAGATTGTTGAACTGTTTGCACATAGAGTCGCTTGATCATATGCTCCTCGTTGGCCGCTCGGTATGCCGCCGTGAGCATACTATGATTTCACGCATTCGTAAATGCAGCGCGCTCAGGCGCATACATCCTGAGCACGCTGTCACAGTTCGCTCCAGCTACTTCTCGTCAGGGCGTTGATCCACAAAGTCTACCTGAGCATAGCGCGATCCGAGGGATTCTGATGTGGCGTTTGTACCAGCGGGAGATACTGGTGATAGTTCAGAGGAACTATATAGACGCATGGGAGCGAGCCATTCTCAGAGGCCGCGATCGTACACTCGACGGCGCCAATATCGCAGCGGGCGATCCCATCGCCGCCGCCGTCCTGAGGCCGCTCGACGCCGCGCTGGTCGGTAGGCTTACACGCATTCCCGCCGCTGCCGGGTGCTGCTGTGTTGCCCGCATCAACCACCGGACTGCCACGGAACGGAGCATGAGTTGGAGTCGGGCCGCCGTTGTCTTGCAGCGGGCCAAGCTGCGGATCGACGCCAAGCAGGTTGCCTGTAAGATCGCCGGTGATCGTGCAGTCGATTGTGCTTTGGATCAGGTTATAGCCTTCGGACTGCAACGTCCCGGCACACTCCGGGCGCTGCGGATCGCCGTTGAGATTGCCGGCGATGATGCTGTTGCGGATGGTGGCTGTCCCACCATTGACGAAGAGTCCGGCGCCCTGGCCAGGCGGCTCACCAGGGTAGTTATCCGCGCGATTGGTATGAATCGTTGTGTTGTTGAGATGCAGCGTGCCGTTTGTGGCGATACCGCCGCCAACACCGCCGCCGATGCCAGGCGCAATCTCTCCGTTGCCCTCACTCACGTTGTGGCTGATCGTGCTGTTGGCGACGGTGAGCGTGCCTTCGTTGTAGATGCCGCCGCCGGTTCCCATAGCGTAGCCGGAGCCGGCTCTGTTGTGCGCAATGGTGCTGCGCTCGATTGTGAGCTGATCCAGATTGTAGATGCCGCCCCCCTCGCCGCCGCTAGCGGCGTAACCGCCATACACATAATTTTGATCGACTATGCTCGTGATGAGCTGCATGGCTCCGCTCAAATTGGCGATACCACCGCCATATCCGGTTCCTTCGCGTGCGCCGCTCGCCTCGTTGGCGGTGATCTGCGTGGCGGTCGCGGTCACCGTGCCGCCGTCGTTCGCAATGCCGCCGCCACGGCCACCAGAGTTATAGACTGAGGTGACCGCCTCGTTGTTGCGCACCTGGCTCGCCTCGATCGTCAGGCTGCCTGTGTTGAAGATGCCGCCGCCCTCGCCGGGATCGCTTCCGCCGCCGGACTCGTTCTGCTCCACGGTGCCTCCGAGTATCATCAGCGTGCCGTTGTTGGCGATGCCGCCGCCGTTGCCGGGAAATCCAACGTACTCGCTCTCCTCGCCGCCGGCACGATTGTTTTGTAAGCGCACATTCGTCAAGGTCGCGGTGCCGCTGGTGCGCAGCCCGCCGCCGCTCCCGAATGCGGCATCGCTTCCCGCAGCATAGCCGTTCCGAATCATAAGCTGTGTAAGGTGAACCTGCGCGCCACTCATGATGTCGAAGACGCGGTCCTGGGCGTTGCCATCGATGATCGTGTCGGCGATGCCTGCGCCGCTGAGGGTGAGATTGCCAAGCAGATCGAGATCGCCTAGTGCTGCCGTATCGTCATCGGCTCCGTCCAGCGTCAGCAGGTAGACTCCACCGGGAATGTTAATCACGTCCGTGCTCGTGCCGGCTACACAGCTGTCGACCTGCACGTTAAGGTTAGCGGCCCGAATCGCCTCACGCAGCGAGCAATCGCCGTCGTTGTTGAGCTCATCGGCGTCGGTGGTGACCGTGAGCGTGGCGGCATGAGCTGGCTGGCTGATCGCTAGTCCGACGATGAACAGCGCGATCAGCCCAAGGCGCAGCAAGGTATGCATGAACAGTCCTCCTTCTATTCGATTTAAGAGATGCAGCTCACCGGGATTTTAGGCAACAGGCGAGTGGCTTAATCGCGTTTGATTGGAACGGTATTCAGTGGCTTGAGCCGAGCATGACGGGTAGCGAGTCACGATCCGTAGGTGAGAGCTGCCAGGTGGCTAGGGGTTGAGGATTCTTGTAGACATAAGCGTATGGTATAAAGACTAGCGCGAGGAACTACGCAAACTTCGCGGATGTACTAAAGCCGGGTAGATCTCAGCCAGTAAGCACGGCAGCACTCCCTCGCTCGGTAGCTCTGCCCTACGAACAAGGGAGTGCTGCCACACGCAGCCGCTTAGCTGCCCCAGGTATTCACCTTGACCGGCTGGAGCGCAACGACCACGCGCGTCTCGCCAGGCCGATCGTTGGCGCTGAGGTCCGCGCCGCCGTATTTGGCGCCAAGCTTCTTCGCAAACGTATAGTCAGCGTCCGGCGCAATCTCTGCGCGTGCGCGGACCTCCAGCGTTCGATATGGATTCGCCGGGTCGAGGATGAAGAGCGTGCATTCAGGATGCGTCTGAAGATTTTTTGCCTTCTGGCGCGTGGTGTTGAGCGACAGCTTGATCGTCCCGTCGTCGTCGAATAAAAACCAGAGCGCCGTGACCTGTGGATACCCATCATGGCCGACCGTGGCGAGCATGGCAACATCAGCTTTGAGCAGATCCTGATACGACTCGGGAATCGCTGTCATGCGGCTTCTCCTACTAAAAACACTGACAGCTTCACCATCAAATATCATGCCAATCAACATCGCCTTTCCCTGATTCTCCTGCGTTTCTCCCCCGCGCTCAACATTTCTCAATCCCCGCTCGGTACCGGCTAGTCCTTTTGACATAGCGCGGGCCTACGCCGCAGAGACAGCCGCCGCTATGGCCCCGTGACGATGTAATCGCCGTCGCCGCGCGCTACCATACAGCCATGAGATGCAAAAGGAGACGGCGATGTGTAAACGACGAACGATGCAGGCGGCTGCCACGGAGCCATACGAGGGCCAGACGATCCGCTTCGATCCGCAGCGCGACCCCGAGCGGCGCTATAAATCCCGCCATCACTGTGGCGGCTTTCCGTGGTGGACGCTCTGGCTGATCTGGCCGCTGATCGGACTGCTCAAGTGGAGCGCGCCGCTGCTGCTGGGCGCGGTGGCCGGACTGGGCCAGCTGACGCTGCCGCTGATCCCCGTGTTGATGATTGTGCTCGGGCTGCTGCTGCTGCGCCGCCGCTGAGCCTCACACGGTAGGAGCTACTATGGGAAGCTTGTTTTCGCTGGCGAATCTGCTGGTGCTGCCTTTCTGGCTGCTGATGATCCTGCTGCCGCACTGGCGCTGGACCCGTCGCGTGATGCAATCGCCGCTGGTTGTGGCAGCGCCCGCCGCGATCTACGCGCTCCTCGTGCTGCCTCGACTGGCCACGATCTGGCCGGCGGTTGCCAGCCCGACACTGCCGGGCGTTGCCGCGCTGCTTGGCTCGCCTGCCGGAGCGACGATCGGCTGGGTGCATTTTCTGGCCTTCGATCTGTTTGTGGGCCGCTGGGCGTATCTCGATAGCCGGGAGCGCGGCATCAGCGCCTGGCTGATGGCTCCGGTGCTTTTTCTGACGCTGATGCTGGGACCGATCGGGCTGTTGTGCTATCTGGGGCTGCGCGCGAGCGCGGCGCTGTGGCAGCGCCGCGCCGCGAATGTGGATGAGACGAAAGGAGCGCTGGTATGATCACGATCAGGCGTTGGCTCAATCCGGGGCTGCGCTACTGGCGCCAGTCCTCGTTCGCGCAGCAGGTGTTGTTTGTCGCCGGCAGCGCGCTCTTTGTCTCGATGATTGTGCATGGCCTGCTGCTCGTGGCGACCGGCGGCACGATCGAGGGGCCGGTCTCGCTGCGCAAAACGATGACCTTCGCCGAGACCGGCTGGCTGCTCACCTGGTCGGTGGGCTGGCTGCTGCCGCTGGTGTCACTTCGCCGCTGGGAGCGCTGGCTGCTTATCGGCGGGACGCTCCAGTTCGCGGTGGGGGAAACATTCTTGATGAGCTTGCAGGTCTGGCGCGGCGTGCCCAGCCACTACAATATGAGCACGCCGTTCGATGCGGCGGTGTTCACCAGCACCGGCGTCGGCGCGCTGATCGTGACGGTGACGATGGCGGTGCTGCTGCGGGCTGCGCTGCGACCCTCCGATCTCGCGCCCAGTCTACGGCTGGCGATCCAGGGCGGCGCGCTGATTATGCTGATCGGCTTTGGAACCGGCCTGCTCATGATCTTGAACTCCGGCGGCATCTGGCAGGGAGCCGATCATTTCCTAGAGATGCTGACTCGCCGGCGGTACGGGGGCTACAACGGCCCGGCTGCCGGTACGATCGGCGGCGATCTGGTGCTGCTGCACGCGCTGGGTGTGCATGGCCTGCAAATTGTGCCGCTGCCCACGTGGCTGCTGACCTACACCGCGCTCGACGAGCGTCGTCGCTACCGCCTGACTGCGCTGGTCACGGCTAGCTACCTGATGCTGATCGCGATCCTGGCCGTGCAGGTGTTTCGTGAGCTGCCGCTCTCCGCGCTCGATCTGCCGACGCTGACCGCACTGCTGCTGGCGGCGGTGCTCTTTCTCGGCAGCCACGTAGCGGTCGGCCTGGCGCTGCTGGGTGCGAAAGAACAAGGGGAGAACCTAGAACCAAACGGAAGAACCCAGAACCTAGAACCCAGAGCTGGAAGTTGAGAGGAAACGCTTTACAATCAAGATGGACGAATAATCTTGTAGGGGCGTGATAAATCACGCCCTGGGCTCAATGCCGTAGCACATGGTTTGATTTTTTAGTCAATCTTTATTTTCTCTCCTTCCCCCTCGCCTGCGGCAGCGGGAGAGGGGGTGCCGCCCCAGCGGCGGGGGTGAGGGCCGACGAAAGAACAAAAGATCAAACGAACAAATAATCAATCTTTTTGTTCCTTTGTTCCCTTGTTTGCTTGTTCCCTTGTTTGCCCGTAGGGCCTACTCAATCCCCAAAAACCCCGAACTGAATTACAATCAAGGTGGGCGCGGCAAAGATGGTGGATGGAGCATGATTGCTGAGACACAACCGGTGACCTCCGAAGAAACAGCGTTCGACGATCGCGCCGAGCACCGCTCGCTGCTGTGGGCCGGACTGCTGGCAGGGCTGATCGGCTGCGTCGTGCCGCTGGTGCTCGGCCTGGCGATGAGCGGAACGCCGATGCATGGCCGGGTGACGGACTGGACTCCGGCGCGTGCGCTGAGCTACGCCGCGCTGGCGCTGATCTTCATGGTCTTGACGCAGCTACCCCGGCTGACACTGCCCGGCATCCAGTGGCTCTGCCGGCGGACCTGGGCCTATCTGCTGCTGATGGGCGTGATCTGCCTCCTGCTGCAAGCGCTCAGCGGCGATCCGTTCATCCAGCCGATCATCTTCACGGTGCCGGTCGTCTATGCGGCGCTGGAATATCCGCCCCTGCGTACGGTTGGCGTGTGCCTGCTCTACCTCGGGCTGATGATCCTCGGCCTGTGGCTGGGCGGCCAGCGGGCGCCCGAGGCGCTCACGCTGCCGCTGCTGGGTTACGGCATGTCGATGGTGCTGATCTACGCCTTCACCCGGCTTTCACTTGAGCAGAATCTGGCTCGACAGCGGACGAATGCGCTGGCGGCGGCGCTGGCTCAGGAGCGCGACTATCTGGCCCGGCTGGTCGAGGTCACCGCCACGCTGACCCGCGATCTGGATCTGGTGGCAGTCCTAGAGCAGGTCGCCGCCGCCGGTCGATCGTTGGCGCATGCCGGGCAGGCAAGAATCTGGCTGCGGGAAGCCGACGGCGATGATCGATCGCTGCGACTGGCGGCGGCTGTGCCGCGTGTGACGAGTGCGGCGCTGCTTGATGCCGAGCGGCTGGATCAGAACGATCTCCACTCGCAGACGGACGGCACCACGCTGGCGCTGCCGCTGGTCTACAAAGGCCAGCCGATCGGGCTGCTGGAGCTGAGCGACCGCGCCGGCAGTAGATCCGAAACCGACGCTGAGCGCCTTCAGCCGTTTGCCGACGCTGCCGCCGTGGCGATCGAAAACGCCCGGCTTTACGAGCAGTCGCGGCTTTCGGCGACACTGGCCGAGCGCAACCGGCTGGCCCGCGAGCTGCACGACACGATCGCGCAGGGTCTGACGGCGGTGACGATGCAGCTTGAGGCCGCCCAGCGCAGCTTCGATCGCGATCAAAGTCGCACGCGCGCCCGCCTGACGCGCGCCTACGATCTTTCGCGTGAAACCCTGGAAGACGTGCGCCGCAGCGTGTGGACGCTGGCCGAGCCGCTGGTCGACGGCGCAACGCTCGACGCCGCGCTCGACGATCTAGCGCGCCGGTTTGAGTCGCGCACCGGGATCACGGCTCGCTACCGGCACGACGGCCCGCCGCTGAGCCTGGATCATGCCGCCGCGACGCAGATCTTGCGCATCGTGCAGGAGGCGCTGCAAAACGTCGAGAAGCACGCGCGGGCCTCCGAGGTCATGATCGGGGTCGAGATCGATGCTGAGGCGCAGCGAATCTGGGTGCAGGATAACGGCAGCGGCTTTGTGCCCGACGCGGCGCCCACCAACGGCGTGGCATCGAACGGCTTTGGCCTGATCGGTCTGCGCGAGCGCGCCCGGCTGCTGGGCGGCGCGCTGCGGATCGAGAGCGCACCGGGCGCTGGAACGCGCATCGCCGTGACGCTTCCCGCCCACGATCTCGTACCGCATGATAACCGAGAGTGAGCCTATGACGATCCGCATTCTTATCGCCGAAGATCAGCGCATTGTGCGCGAAGGATTGGTCGCGCTGCTGGAAGACGAGGCCGAGATCGAGCTGGTGGGCGAGGCTACCAATGGCCAGCAGGCGATCGAGCTGTTCGCCGATCTGCGGCCCGACGTGGTGCTGATGGATCTTCAGATGCCGGTGCTCGACGGCGCCGAGGCCACGCGCCAGATTCGCGCCGGCTTTCCCGACGCGCGTATCCTCGTGCTGACGACCTACGCGACCGACGAGTTTATTTTCAAGGCGCTGCGCGCCGGCGCGCAGGGCTATCTGCTCAAAGATGCCTCCGCCGACGAGCTGCTAGGCGCGATCCAGGCGATCCACCAGGGCCAGACGCTGCTGGCTCCCGCCGTCGCGGCCCGGCTGGTGGTCGGAGTCAGCGCGGGCACGCCCGAGGCCCTGACACCGCGTGAGCTGGAGGTGCTGACGCTGATGGGCCAGGGCCGCAGCAACAACGAGATCGCCGTGACGCTGGGCATCGCGCCGCGCACCACCAAGGTCCACGTACAAAACATTCTCGGCAAGCTCGGCGCGACCAACCGTACCGAGGCGGTCAGCATCGCCGTGCGCCAGAATCTGATCAGCCTGTGACGATCTAGTCCTGCTGTTCCTTCAGCGCCGCCAGCACGCGCTCGGGAGTCATCGGCATGGTTCGCACGCGCGCTCCGACTGCCGCCGCGATCGCGTTGCCGACTGCCGCTGCCGCCGGCATCAGCGGCGGCTCGCCCATGCCGCCGGGCGCGGTCTCGCGATTCTCGATCAGCTTTACCTCGATCTCGGGCGCGTCGGCCATGGTGAAGAACGGGTACTCGGCGAAGCTGGCCGCGCTCCATTTGCCGTCTTTGAGCGTGATCTCTTCTTTGAGCGCCGCGCTGAGTCCCATCATGATTCCGCCTTCGGTCTGCGCCGTCACTGTGTTGGGATTGATCGTCAGCCCACAGTCGATCGCCGCCCACACGCGCTGGACTTGCACCGCGCCACTCTGGCGATCCACGCGCACCTCGGCGACCTCCGCGACGTAGGTTCCGGCGTCCATGCCACAGGCGATACCGCGTCCGGTGTCGGGCGGGAGCGGCGCTCCCCAGTTGGCCGCCTGCGCCGCCGTTTCCAGCACGCGCCGCATACGTGTCGCCGGGCCTTGCGCGCCGTCGGGCGGCAGATAGCGCAGCCGGAACGCCAGCGGATCTTCGCCGGCCGCCAGCGCCAGCTCATCCATGAACTGCTCGACCGCGAACGTGTTTGGCCCGATGCCGAGGCCGCGCCAGGAGCCGGTTTTCACGGGTAAGTCCTTCATCGTCGCCGTGACGCGCTGATGCGGCAGCACGTACGGCCCGATCGCGCCGCGCGTCGCGCCAAAATCGCTGCCGAAGACCAGCCGCAAAAACGACGGAAAAAAGCTGAAGAGCACGAAGCCCGAGGTAAAATCCTGCTGCCAGGCCGCGATCTGTCCCGCTGCGTCCAGCGCCGCGCGAAAGCGTGTGGTCGTCGGCGGGCGCATAAAGCCGTGGCTAAACTCCTCGGTCCGGCCCCAGGCCACGCGCACGGGACGGCCCGCCGCCTTGCTGAGCCGCGCCGCCTCGTAGGCTGCATCGGAGACGCTTTTGCGCCCGAAACCGCCGCCGATCAGCAGCGGCACCACCGTGATCTGCTCGTCTTTCAGCCCGGTGATCTCGGCGATCTGGCCGCGCACCGAGAACGGCGCCTGAGTCGAGGTCCAGACCGTGGCGCGATCGGCCTGCACATCCACCACGCCCACCTGCGGCTCGATCGGCGCTTGCGTGGCAAAGCTCGTGCGATACTCGGCGCTGATCATGCTGGTCGCGCTGCCAAGCATCCGCTGCGCATCGCCAACTTCGCGCAGCACCATCGCGTCACGATCCGGCACCAGCAGCGCCTCGACATCGGCCTGTTGCAGCAAACGCTCCGGCTGCTTCCACTGCGGCTGGATCTTGCTGAAGGCGACCGCAGCCTGCGTTGCCGTCTCCGCGACCACGCCGATAAAGTCGTCCTCCTGCACCACCGCGATCACGCCGGGCTCCTGTCGCGCCGCCCTTAGATCCACCGATTGGAGCGTTGCGCCGATCACCGGTGGCCGCACGACGCGCCCGTGACACATGCCCTCCGGCTGAGCGTCGTAGCCGTAGACAGCAGCGCCGGTGACTTTGTCGGGAATGTCCAGCCGGGGCACGCTCTGCCCGATCACGCTGTAGCTGCTCGGCGCCTTGAGCGGCACTTCTCCTCTGGCCTCGCGCTCGATGCGCTGGCCCCGCACCAGCTCGCCGTAGCTCAGATCGAACGACGCGTCGGCGGTGCTCGTCACGCGGCCATTGGCGGCGACCAGACGATCGATCGGCTGTCCGCTGCGCTGTGCCGCCAGTTCAAGCAGCGTCTGACGCGCCGTCGCGCCGGCCTGTCGCAGCGCAGGGTAGAGGCTCATCACGCTCTGGCTGCCGACCGTGCCGAAGTCGTCGGGCGGGATCTCGTTGGTCGTGCCCGGCACCAGCTCGATCTGATCGACCGTGACGTTCAGCTCCTCGGCCACAATCTGCGCGGCGGCCGTGGCGATACCCTGGCCCATCTCGATCTTGTTGATCAGCAGCCGGATGCGATTGTCGGGCTCGATCCGCAGCCAGGCGTTGGGATCGCTGGTCAGCTCAGGGATCGAGCTGCCAAGGCTGGCGCGAAAACGGTCGAGCGCGATCTGGCCGCCCGTGCAGACCACCAGCAGCCCGACGCCGGTGGCGCCCGTCGCGATCAAGAAGCGCCGACGTGATACCTGCTGTTTACGCGCCTGCTGCTCGGGTGTGAGCGCCTGCGGCTGTGCTTTGCGACGACGAAAGCGCATCATGTGCCTGCCTTCTGATTCGCGGCGCGGTGGATCGCGCGTTTGATGCGCACGTAGGTGCCGCAGCGGCACAGGTTGCCGCGCATCGCCTCGATAATCTCCTGGTCGTTGGGGCTGGGCGTAGATGCCAGCAGCGCGGCGGCGCTCATGATCTGGCCGCTCATGCAGTAGCCACACTGCGGCACCTGCTCGTCGATAAACGCCTGCTGCACCGGATGCAGCTGCTCGCTGTCGGCCAGCCCTTCGATCGTGGTGATCGCGCGCCCGCCGATCATGCTGAGCTGGGTCTGGCACGATCGCGCGGCCTGTCCGTCGAGATGGATCGTACACGCGCCGCACTGGCCCGCGCCACAGCCGAAGCGGGTTCCGGTCATGCCTAGCTCGTCGCGCAGCACGCCCAGCAGCGGACGATCCGGCGTGTCGACGACATCGATCATTTGGTCGTTGATGCGTAGCTGCATCGCAAGAGTTCTCCGTGGCTAGTTTGTTGATGATCGCTGCTTCTATTGTACGTGGATTGCGCCGGCGAAAGAACAAACGAACAAACGAACAAAGAAGAACCTAGAACCTAGAACCTAGAACCTAAAACCGAACGAAAGCAGAGCGGAGATCCTTCATTCCCCCTCGCCTATGGCAACCGAGGCTGAAGCCAGCCGAGGTTTGGGGCAGGGGGCTAGGGGGTGAGGGCCTGACGAAAGAACAAACGAACAAATGAACAAAGCAGTACGCTCATTGCCCTTGTTCCTTTGTTTGCCGGGTGCCCTCTGGGCATGGCAGAGGTACAATACAACTATGAATATTCGCGATGCGATCACGGTAAATGGTCAGCGGCTGGCTGATCTCGCGCTGACCGGCGATTTCTACGAGTGGCAGCCGATCGAGATCGAGTGCGCGCCGCAGACCGGCGTGGTCGGTGCGCGGCTGCGGGTGGGCGACGCCGACCTTGGCTCTCCGGTGACGACGTTGGGCGATCCGATCTGGCGCTGGCGCTGGAATCCGCAGCACGCGGTTGGCCGCTTCGATGCGGCGCTTGAGCTGAGCTTCGCAAATCACAGCATCGTCACGGAGTCGTTCGAGCTGCGGATCGTGCCGCGCAAGCTCGACGTCGAGCGCTACGAGTCGCTGATTCTGGCGGTGCAGCGCGATGCCTACGCGATCGTGTATGCGCTGAGCGGCGGACGTGAGGGCGCGGCGCTTCAGCCGCCCTCGCTCGGGCAGCGCTCACTGGTCGAAGAATACTACACGCTGGTCGAGCGGCACGTAGCCGAGGCGCTGGCGCTGGTCAAGCAGATCGGAGCACGACCGCACCAGACGCTACAGTCGCAGTCCAGGGTCGCCACGCTGTCCGAGATCGATCGGCTGGATGGCGCGGCGCTGGCTGAGGCCGTGCGTGGCCCGCTCGACGATCTGCCCGACGATGTGCTGCCTGCCCTTCAAACCGCGCTGCGCTCGCCCGAGCGAACGGCGGGCGGCCCGCTGCCGCGCCTCGTACGCACCACGCGCTCGGCCGCCTCCCACGATCTGATCGAGCACCGGCTGCTCAAGCATGTGCTTCAGGTGCTGGCCTGGCGGCTCGGCTTTGTGCGCGAGATGATCCGCCGCGAGATGCAGCGCCGCCAGCGGAACGGGCAGGTGCTGGAAGAAAGCAGCGCGCTGGCACTGTTCGAAGGCTGGAACAAGCGCTGTGGAGTCGCGCTGCGATCGCTGCGCCAGGCGCTGACCCAGCCGCTGCTCGAATCGGTCGGGCCGCTGCACACGCTCTCGGGGCCTACACATTTGATGCGCCGCGAGCCGCGCTATCGCCGCCTGTACGAGCTGTATCGCCAGCTGCGCGCGGTGCCGTTCATCGCGCTGGATAGCCCGACGCTATGGCTGCCGATCCAGGAGCTGCCGCTGCTCTACGAGCAGTGGTGCGCGCTGCAAACGATCAAGGCGCTGCTGCCGCTGGGCGAGATCGTGGAGCAAGCGCTGGTGACTCGCGACGAGTCGGGCAACGATCCGGCCCGCGCTAGTCGCTGGACGCTGCGGCTGCGTCAGAACACGCCGCTGCTGATTCTGCGCCGCGACAACAGCCGGCTGGCCGCTTTGTACCAGCGCCGCTACCAGCCGCAGCCCGCAGCTAGCTCACGGCTGGGCGCGCTCGATCCGTTTGTGCGCATTCCCGACATCGCGATCGAGATGTCGCCGACAGAGCAGCCGGTCCAGGTGCTGATCTTTGACGCCAAGTATCGCGTCGCGCCGGACGGCTCGGTGCCCCAGGATGCGCTCGACGACGCCTACGCGTATCGTGGCGCGATCGGTGTGGCCGGAGCACGCACGACGCTGGGCGCGTTTCTGCTTTTTCCCGGCTCCGTGCCGCTGACGACCGCCGATCATGTCGGCGCGCTGCCGCTGGTGCCGGACGCGTCCGATGACCTGGCCGCGCTGCTGCGGCGCTTCCTCGATTGAAGGCTGTCGCGAAGTTTGTTATAGTGCCGGGCCTATGGAAACATATTTACCTGAAATTTTGAGCTTGCCCGCCGATGCCGTCCCGCCGGCACTTGACGCGTGGCTAAGCACCCACGACTCGCCCGCACTGCTGGTATCGCTTGAGCGCTTGCCCGACGGAACCGTCGTCTTGCAGTCGCTGCCCGACGTCGATCCGGCGCTGGTCTCGCAGATCCGCAAGGTGCTGGCGCAGCACGCCGACACGCTCCGCAGGCTGACATGAGCGACGCGCCGATCTTCCAGTCGCTGACGCTGACCGAGATCTTTTTGATCCACGAGCTGCTGCTTGAAACCTTCGGCGGGATGCGCGGCGTGACCGAGCCCGGCTTCGGCAAGCTGGAGGCCGCTGTTGCCGCGCCGGATGTGTCGATGTTCGGCGAAGATCTGTACACCGATCTGCCGTCCAAGGCCTCGGCGCTCTTCTACCGGCTGATCCGCACGCACGGCTTTTCGGACGGCAATAAGCGCGTGGCGCTGGTGGCACTGATCATGTATCTCCAGCGCCACGGCATGCGGCTGCGTGCCGACGAGGAAACGTTGTTCGAGTTTACGATGGGAGCGGCGATCGACACGACCCAGGAGCAGGTCGAGGCTTGGATCATCGCTCAGCTAGAGCCTTATGCCGATTGATTATCTTTCACAGTTCGATGTGTTGCAGATTCGCACAAAACTGGCCGCACAGCTCCACGAGTCGTTCGAAGAGCTAAATCTTTCAAGCCTGCAATCGGCGCTTGCCGCGCCGCGCCAGTCGATGTTCGGCGAGGAGCTTCAGCCGACGATCTGGGATAAAGCCGCGATTCTGCTGACCAAGCTGATCAAGAATCATCCCTTCTACGACGGCAACAAGCGTATCGCCTTTATCGCGGTCCAGGAGTTTTTGCGGCGCAATGGCTGGAATCTCGATCTGCCGCTGAAGGCGGCGGCGCCCTTTACGACCGGCATCGCCGCCGGACGTGTGGACGCGCAGGCCGTGGTGGAGTGGCTGCAAAGGCACGCCAAAGAACCAAGAACCAAGAACCAAGAACCTAAGGCTTGAAGCTCAAGTTCTCAGTTCCTGGTTCCTGATGATTATTGATTCACAGGGAAGAAACGAAGATTCCTATCATCGCTTTCTTCCCTGGTCCTCTTTTTTCCTGGTTTCCTTATTCTCTCGGTTGGTTCTAGGTTCTAAGTTCTAGGTTCTTCTTCTACGCAGAAACCCCGTAGATCTCGCCGAACTTCGCGTGCAGATACTTCAGATACGGCTTGGCGTCGAGCGGCCCGCCGGTTGCCTTGTGGATCAGCGTGTTGGGGCGGAACTTGCGCCCGTGACGATGAATATGCTCGCGCATCCAGCCCAGCAGCTTGCCGTACTCGTTGCGCTCCATGTCGTCGATGATCGACGGATGATCCGCCTGCGCGCGCTCCCAGAGCTGCACCGACAGCACGTTGCCCAGCGTGTAGGTCGGGAAGTAGCCGATCAAACCGCTGCTCCAGTGCATATCCTGAAGCACGCCCTGCGCATCGTTGGACGGCGTGATACCGAGCATCGCCTCCATCTGGCTCTGCCACTCCTCGGCCAGATCCGCGACCTTGAGCTTGCCCTCCAGGACGGCGGTCTCCATCTCGAAGCGCAGCATGATGTGCAGGTTGTAGGTCAGCTCGTCGGCCTCCACACGGATGAACGACGGCTGAACTTTGTTGATCGCGCGGTAGAACGCGTCGATGTCGACGCTGCCGAGCTGCTCCGGGAACAGCTCCTGGAGCCGGGCGTAGTTGGCGTTCCAGAACGGGCGGCTGCGTCCGACCAGGTTTTCCCACATGCGCGACTGTGACTCGTGTACGCCCAGCGACGCGCCGCCGCCCAGCACCGTGCGGCTCAGCGCCGGATCGATCCCCTGCTCGTACATCGCGTGTCCCGACTCGTGCATCGTGCCGAAGAGCGAGGGATTCAAGAAGTCAGGATAGAAGCGCGTCGTGATGCGCACGTCGCCGCGTCCGAAGTTGGTGCAGAACGGATGCGCCGTGCGATCCTGGCGGCCACGGTTCCAGTCGTAGCCAAACGCCTTGGTGACCTCGACGCCGAACTGCTCCTGCTTGGCCTCGTCAAACTGCTGGTGCAGAATGCTGTCGTCGATCTCGTTACCGCTGGCGACAATCGCCTTGAGCAGCGGCACGGTCCCGGCCTTCAGCTCGTCGAAGATCGCGCGGACCTGCGCGGTGGTCATGCCGGGCTCGTACTGATCCAGCAGCGCATCGTAGGGATGCTCGTCGTAGCCGATGTAGTCGGCCTCGCGCTTGGCGAAATCGAACATCTTCTCAAGATGCGGCTGGAAGAGCGAAAAGTCCGAGTTGCGCCGGGCCTCCTCCCAGACTGAGCCTGCCAGCGAGGCCGCCTGCGCCTGCTCGCGCACAAACTCGGCCGGCAGCTTGCGATCCAGCTCATAGTTGCGCCGCGCCCTGCGGATCAGACACGCCTCGTCGCTTTCGTCGCTCTCGTCGGCGGCCAGCGGTGCCAGCTCTTCCAGCAGCCGACCGATCTCATCGGCGGTCGAGTGTTCGTGCGCCAGCCGCCGCAACGTAGCCAGCTGCGACGCCCGCTGCTCGGCGCCGCCTGGCGGCATATAGGTGCGCTGATCCCAGCTCAGCAGGCCGGCCGCGTGCCCGAGGTCGATCGCGACCGCCAGGCGATCTTTCAAGGTTTGTAGAGCTTCAGACATGATTCCTCCTGATAAAGTGGCTGATGATCAAGACGTCGCTTTCAGGCTGCGTCCTACGCCCAGAACGAGAAACAATAATCCTCCCAGCAGCCGTAGTCCCGCCGCCACCAGCAGCATGGTGCCGATCCCAACGTAGTTTGCCAGCGCGGTGCCGATCAGCGGCGCGCCAAAGGTGGCCAGATAGTTCGTGGTGTGGTACAGCCCTACGGCGGTGCCGCGTGCGGTCGCGGGCGCGGTTCCCAGCAGCACGTCAAAGATCACAAGATCTGTTCCAGCCACAAAGATTCCGGCGATGCCCGCGTAGAGCAGCAGCTGCCACACGCTGGTCGAGGCTGCCGTCAGCAGCGGATAGAGCGCCAGGCCAAAGGCGCAGAGTGTCAGCGCTTTGCCCGCGCCCCAGCGCCGGGAGAAATAGATCCATAGTCCATATGCTACCAGAAGTACGCCGCTTTGTACTGTATTGATCAGGCCGATCGACGAGTCCGACGCCTGCACGACGCGCACCCAGTACAGCGGAAAGAGCGGGATCGCCATCGCCATGCCGCAGCGAAAGACAAAGTGGCTCAGAATGAAATGGGTGAACGGCCGCTGCGCCTGGAAGAGCTGGATCATACGGCTCCATGAGGTGCGCCACGGCACGTGCTCGATCGGCTGCGGCTCGCTGGCGGGCAGCACGATGTTGGTGGAAAAATAGTAGCTGATCAGCCCGCCGACAAACGAGCAAAGAAAGACGACCTGGTAGTTGAGCGGAAAATAGATCTGTGTCAGCGCCCAGCCTACGGTCGCCACCGACAGCGCGTTGCTGATGCCCAGCGTCGTCCAGCGGCGGCTCATCAGCTCCATGCGCTTATTCGGCCCGGCCACGCTGCTCATCACCAGTGTGAAGCTGATATTGACCATCGTCTGCGGAATCGTCGCGATCGCCCAGATCACGATCGTGATGATCGGCGCGTACTCGTCGAAAACAAACGGTACCAGGCCGGTCAGCGCGTACGACGAGAGCACCCAGAGGCGGGCGCGGGCGTACCAGGGCACGATGTTGGTCTGGCGACCAAGGAACTGGCCCAGCGGAATCGCCAGGATCGCGCCTGTGACAGCAGGCATGGCCGTGAGCAGCCCAACCAGTACGTTGGAAGCCCCCAGCCGCGCCAGAAACACCGAGAGAAACGTGGCAACACCGGCGACCAGCCCAACGCCCAGCCCGTCGATCATGACATAGCGAGCGTTGCGTTCGTACAAGGAAAGTGCGCTGGGAGGTGTGCTGATGGTTTGAACGACCCCGCGTACGCGGTGACGGAGTTGAGTTCGTTGCATAGCTACCTGTACAGTCGGCAGCATTGTACCGTGATTTCCTGATATAGCCAATTAAGCATACCTGATAAAAAGAACAAGGGAACAAGCAAATAAGGGAACAAAGACGACTCGGTGATAGATTTTGTTCTTTGTTCTCCCCGGCGCTAGCCCGTTCGTTCAGCGCGACATAAGATGAAAGTTAATGCTTTTTTGATAGCAAATTTGATCAGGATACTGCATAATAGTGCTACAGCGTCGCACTCTCGTTTGCCACCGATCCCTATCCCAGTATTCCCCACAATCCGCTCAAGGAGGCATCGATGCCCCGTCGAACCACATGTCTGGTTCTCCTCTGGACCCTGCTCGTCCTGTATCCGAATCCTGCCCGCCTTGCCGTGTCGTCCGTCCGCGCCGTAAACCCCGTCATCGATCCCGAAGCTGTCCAACACCTCATGCCCATGCTCCCCGACGATCCCCACGCGATCGAAGCCGTCGTTAACAACGAGCTGGTGCGCTATGCCGTTCCCTGGGAGACGCACGGCGTGCCCTGGTATTTTCCAACGCCAGGTGAGGCGCTGGAGCGCGGCGAGGGCGATTGCCAGGCCCGAGCCGTGGTCTTCGCCAGCATCCTGCGCGCGAAAGGCATTCCCGCGCGTCTGGTCGGCTCCTTCGATCATCTCTGGGTGGACTATCCCGGCAAGCAAGAGAACGCGATGGAGAATACTGCCGTGGCGATCGCAGCACAGCAGCCAGACGGCAGCTACACCATGCGCTGGCCATCGCTGATCGAGTGGCGCACCTCCTGGGAGATCGAGCGCGCGTATTTTTGGGATACCATGCCTGCCGTCAGGCTGTGGCTTCTCATCGGCGGCTGGGTCGCAATTATTTTGCTGCGCAGGCTGTCCTGGGGCCTGGTTCTGGCGAGTGTACGCAGCCTGTGGAAGCGCCAGTCGGTGGCAACATCCTGATTCGACCACGGTTGATCTCAATATCTACTCAGCCAAAAACACAAGAGGCAGGTATTTTCCTGCCTCTTGGCCATGTGTTGGTTGCCATCTGAGCTGCCGGCAACTGCTTATTGGTCGCTGCGCTTAGGAATAGCGGATGTGCAAGTGGTTGTCGTGGCCGCTGAGCGGTCGCACCACGCCGCGATAGCCGTTGAGATTCGGGTCGTTGAAGTAGATCACGCTCACCTGACCGGGCGCGGTATCCAGAATCGCGTCGATCATCGCCTGAGTGCCGGCGCGGTCGTAGCCCGCCGTATTCCAGCTCTGAGGAGCTGAGCACTGGCCGTTATTGATGTTGACCGGCCGCACGTCCACGTCGACGCCCTGCTCATGGCTATCATGACCCGCGATGTCGCCGCCGTGTTCCAGGCTAATATCGCCGATCGGGATCTCGCCGTTGCCGGTCGCTGCCAGTCGCACGCCCGCCGCCTCGATCTGTCCGATTGCCTGCGCGATGCCCCAGTTGGCGGCTGTACCGTTGCTGGTGCTATAGTCGCAGACGCCGTTGATCGCGAAGTTCGGCAGGTCGTAGTGCCAGATCAGATTACGCCAGGTTTCCGGCCCGACAATACCATCGCTGCCGATGCCGGCGTGGCTCTGGAAGCTGCGCACGGCCGCATCCGTCGCGCTGTCGAAGGTGCCGGTGACGGCAAGCCCCGCACTGCGCTTTTCGTTGAGCTGATTCTGCAAGGCGCTTACGGCATTGCCGGTGTTGCCAAGCCGAATCGTCGGAACCAGCGCGCCCCAGGTATCCGGCCCGACAATGCCGTCAGGATTGAGGCCGCGCGATGACTGAAAGCTGCGCACGGCGGCGTCGGTACCGGAGCCGAAGATACCATCGACCGGCGAAAGATTCAACAGATACTGAATCGTGCGCACGTCGGTGCCGCGATTGCCGATACTATGCGTGTGAAAGAACGCGTTGGCGTATGCGTTCGTCGGCGTTGCGTTCGAAAGAGCGATCACGCTGACGAATATTGCAATCAAGAACTTGAATATTCGTGATTGGCTGATTACTTTGCTGTTCATATGTTCTCCTCGTTTCTATCGCTTGACACGCTATTCAACTGCGAGGATAGCGCGTGAACAGTCGTATTACCGACTGCAAAGACGATATGCTGATTTAATTCAGGATAGAATATTAATTTTCCCGAATAGAATAGCAAATATCTCCTTCCTATAACCAGAATACCATAATAATAAACATTTGTCAAAATATGTATTCGAAGTGAATATATCAAAAATCCTGCCATCATAATATATTCGCTGGATTGAGAATTTATTTTCCTAAGCTAATAAATTAATCTCCCTGCTTCGCGCCTGATTGGAGGGTGGGCTCTGCGGCTGAGACTTCTCGCGATCGTTCCCTGGATTGCGAGAACCTGGCAGAGAAGCAGGTATAATATCAAGCGCACAACGAAGCGAGAACACATGGCACAAGAAGTTTCAACGCGCGTCCAGCTGGCGCTCGAACAGATCGGTGAGGACGAGACGCTTACCAGCGATCTGACCGACCCGGCGGCAACCGCGCTCCTTGAATGGCTCACGCAGCAGGTACAGGCGGCCGATGCTGCGCCGGACGATGCCGCGTTTCAGCAACAGGTAAAAGCGATCCGCTCGGCGGCTAAGAGCGCCGCCAGAACGGCCGCCGATGAGGATGTGACCGCCGCTCTGGTCGTCGAGCGTGCGCAGGCTGCGCTGAAGAGCAGCGCTCCGCCAGCTGCCGCTGAGTCGAGTGCGCCACCCGCTCAGGAGGCAGGCTCGCAGCCACAGCCTGCTGAGTCGAGCGATCCCGCGTCGGCAGCGGCAAGCGTTCCGGCTGCTGAGGTACCGGCTCCTGCCGCGTCAGCCGCCGCAAGTCCTCCGGCTGCTGAAGCACAAACTCCCGATCCTGCGGTTGTTGCCGATAGTCAGCGCGCGCAAGCTGCGCGCTCCGGCTCGCTGTGGAATTCGCTGCGGCGTCGCTTGCGCCGATGGAATCATCGAAAGGTTTGAACTATGTCACGTCGTCGCTCCCGGCCAGTTCGGCGTTCCCAGGGCAACAATCTGCCGCTGCGCAACCTGATTCCACTGCTGTTGATCCTGGGCCTGATCTGGCTGTACCAGAACGGCTACTTCGAGCGCTGGCTACAGCAGATTCCTGAGAACGCTATTCCCGGTGCCACCGCGCCCGAGCTTGACGACGGCTCCGAGCCCGAGGCGGCAGGACCGCCCGATCCGGTTGTGCCGCAGCCCTCGGTCGCGGCTGAGCCCGCGCCGCCGCCGATCGAGGATGTCGAGACCAATACCATGCGCGGATTCAGCGGCAGCTGGTATCAGGTCTACTTCACGAAGCCGCAGTATCCTGAGCGCGCGGCCAATCGTGCGGGCGGCATCGATGCGACGATCGTAGCGGACATCGACGCGGCCCAGCGCCGGGTCGAGCTGGCATCGTTCGATTTCGATGTACTCTCGATCGCCGACGCGCTGATTCGCGCCAAGCAACGCGGCGTGGAAGTGCATGTCTCGATCGACGGGGAAAATCTGGAGGCCGCCGAGGTTGCTGAGCTGACCGGCAAACTGGAGAACGCCGGTATTCCGGTCTTCTACGATGAGCGTCAGGCGTTCATGCACAACAAGTTCATCGTGGTCGACGACTCGATTGTTTGGACTGGCTCCATGAATCTCACGGCCAACGATGTGTTCCGCAACAACAACAACATGGTGCGCATCGTCGATCAGGGTCTGGCCGCCAACTACACCGCGAAGTCGCAAGATCTGTTCAGCGGCGAGGGCGGAACCGCCGGCGGCAGCGTGCTGGTCAATCCGACGCTCACGCTGGGCGGTTCCAGTGTCGTCAACGCGTTCTCGCCTGACGAGCCGATCACCGATGAGATTGTGCAGCGTCTAGAGGCGGCCCAGCAGTCGATCGAGGTGATGGCCTTTGCGTTCACCTCCGATCCGGTCGCCGACCAGCTGATCGCGGCCAAAGATCGTGGCCTGGCTGTGCGCGTGGTGATGGAAAGCCGCAACGCGAAAGGTACCGGCTCGGAGATGGTCAAGCTGCGCGACGCCGGCGTCGAGAGTCACAGCGATGGCAACTGCTACATCATGCATCATAAAGTGATCATCATCGACGATCATCTGGTGATCACCGGCTCGTTTAATTTCACGCGCGCGGCCCAGGAGCAGAACGATGAGAATGTGCTGATCGTCGACGACGCCAGCCTGGCAGCGCGCTTCAAAGAAGAGTTCGGCCGTGTCTACCAGCAGGCGCTCGAACCGACCCGCTGCGGATAGGAACCGCCATGCTGATGCAAGAGGATAGGCCGCTGCAAAAGACGCTCAGCGCGATCCCGCTCTTTGTTGATCTGGATGAGCAGGCGCGACAGGCGCTGTCGCGCTGCATGTGCGAGCGGCATTATCGGGCCGGCCCATATCTGACCTTTGAAGGCCAGCCGGCCGAGGCGCTCTTCGTCGTGCTGAGCGGCCGTGTTCGCCTGGCGCGCACCGCCAACGATGGCCGCGAGCAGGTGCTGGCGGTCGTCGGCAGCGGCGAGGTCTTCAACATGGAGCCGCTGCTGGATGGCGGTCTCACGCCGGCAACCGCCCGCGCGATGAGCGCCGTCACCTGTCTGCTGCTGCCGGATGCCGCGCTGGTGCCGCTGATCCGCCAGTTTCCCGATCTCGCGCTGGTGCTGATGCGGCAGATGGCCGAGCAGCTGCGCGAGCAGGCCGCGCTGATCGAAGACCTGGGCTTTCGCTCGGTGCGGGCGCGGCTGGCACGGCTGCTGCTGAGCGAGGCAGCGAGCGGCACCGCGATGCTGACCCAGGCGGAGCTGGCAGCGCGCGCCGGAACAGTCCGTGAGATCGTCGGGCGAACGCTGCGCCAGATGGCCGACGAGGGCCTGGTGGCGCTCAAGCGTGGTCAGGTGATCGTGCTGGATGCTGAGCAGCTTCAGCGTGCCGCCGAGATCTGAGCGCTCTCAAAAATGAGTTTGATAATTGTTCTCAGAAGTGGAACTAGAGTCACAGACAGTTGGTACGGAGCGTGCTATGGTTAGCGCATAACAACATGATCCTAACAAGGTACATGGAAAGGAGCGCGTTCTTATGCCATACGTGATTGCGGAACCCTGTATTGGAACCAAAGACGCAGCGTGCGTGAAGGTTTGCCCGGTTGATTGTATCTACGAGGGCGAAGACCAGTACTACATCAACCCCGACGAGTGCATCGACTGTGGCGCGTGCGAGCCGGAATGCCCGGTCTCGGCGATCTTCGCCGAGGATGCTGTGCCGGAGCAGTGGGAGAGCTACACTGCCAAGAACGCCGCTTTCTTTGGATAAAGCGTAGAACAGCTAAGCTAAAGCGAACGGGACGCCCAGCTGGGCGTCCCGTTTGTTGTGCTTGGCCGCTGCCAGCATGAGCATCGTGAGCAGCAGCAATCCTTGTCTAAGCTTCATGATCCAGGCTCCTCTTTTACTATATTTTAACAGTATGCGCTGGCGAGAGCAAGCGCTATAGGAAAAATGTCCTCCGCTGCTTTTGTACTACTCAGGACTCGCGTTGACGCCGTGAGCCGATGTTCTATAATATACAGGCGCACAATTAAGACTCGATAGCGTACAAGCGTCGACGCAGCGGCGACGGCGCTTCTTTTTCTATACCGAGGATGACCTATGACGTTGCTTCAACAGCTTCAGCAAGATCTCAAAGAGGCCATGCGCTCTAAGGAAGAGCCGCGCCTCACCACGATTCGCTCCTTGATCGCCGCGATCAAAAACGAGGAGAGCGCCAAGCGCGCGCGGGAGCGCACCGCTGTGCTCAATCAGCTCGCCAAGGAGCGCGGCGTCCCCACGGAGGAGATTCCCTCAAGCGATCTGCCCGAGGGCCAGCCGCTGACCGACGATGAGATGCTCAAGATCGTCAATCGGGAGGTCAAGCAGCGCCAGGATGCTGCCGAAGCGTTTCGCAACGCAGGGCGGGCGGAGCAGCAGGCGGCGGAAGAGGCCGAGATCGCGGTGCTCAAGGCGTATCTGCCGCAGCAGATGAGCGCGGACGAGCTGCGGCCACTGATCCAGGAGGTGATCGGCGAGGTCGGCGCAACCAGCAAGGCGGACATGAAGAAAGTGATGCCGGTTGTGATGCAGCGGTATAAAGATCGTGCCGATGGACGGACGCTCAATCAGTTAGTTCAAGAGCTGTTGAGCTAACACAAGGCTAAAGATCTGTGTCCAACCGTCAACCGTGGCGCTATGTAAATGGCTCGCTCCGCAGCCAACGTCTGCAACGCTGGTTGCAGCGCTGGCTGCCGTCCCATGCGATTCGCCCGTGGCGCGGCACGACGAACCGCCGCGAAGAGCGCCAGCGTAAGCCGTTCATCACCATGACCACCTTTGGTCTGGCGCTGGGCGTTGTGCTGGGCGTGATCCTCGCGATGCCGATCTCCGAGACCGCCGGCCTGGTCCCAGGCGCGCCGAGCCCGGTCACGCTGCACGCGCCGCGCGCGCTGACCTACGAGAGCGACGTGCGAACCCGCGCCGCGCGGGACGAGGCGGCGGATAATCCAGCCAACGTCCAGTTCCGCTCGGACCCCAACGTGCTTGAGCAGCAGCGCACCCAGATGTCGCAGGCGCTCGACGCGATCACCCGCTTGCGCAACAACACGACGATCACGCCGGAAGAGCGGCTGCGATCGCTCGGCGCGCTGCCAACGCTGGCGCTGACCGACACGCTGGCGCTTCAACTGAACGGCCTGGACGACGAGCGCTGGCAGATCATCACCGACGAGACGCGGCGGATCTACGACGAGATCTGGCAGAATCACGACAGCGCGATCACGACCACCGAGCTACAGACGATTCGCGAGCGCGAGCTGCCCTACGTTCAGGTCGCGCCGACGCTCAACGCCGAGCAGCGCAGCCTGGTGCTTTATTTCGTCAACGCGTTTCTCAAGCCGAATCGCACCATCGATCAGGAGGCGACCGAGCTGCGCCGCGACTCCGCCCGCGCGGCCGTCGAGCCGGTGATGGTCACGGTGATCAAAGGCGAGAACATTGTTCGTGAAGGCGACGTTGTCTCGGCTGAGACCTACGAGAAGTTGCAGGAGTTTGGTCTGGTCTTCGGCGCGGGCGGAACCGGCGCACTGCTACAGCAGTTTTTGCTGGGCTTGCTGGTCGCCTGGCTCTTCGCGATGTATCTGTACCGCTATCAGATCGATCTGTGGCGCAATCATCGCGGGCTGATCGTGATCGGGGCGGTGATCGCGGCGACTGTGCTGGCCGGGCGGCTGGTGGTGCCGCTGTGGGAGAGCGCGCCCTACGCGTTTCCGCTGGCAACGCTGGCGATCCTGCTAACGGTGCTGTTCAACGGCAGCATCGGCCTGCTGGCGATGCTCACGGTCGCGCCGCTGATCGGCCTCCAGACCGAGCAGAGCATCGGGCTGACGCTGACGCTGATGCTGGGCAGCGCCGCCGGTGTCTATGTCGCGCAGCGCGCCATGCGCAGCATCTCGTTTGTGTGGGTTGGCCTGGCGGTGGCTTTCTTCACCATGCTCGGCGCGGTCGTCTTCTGGCTCGATCCGCTCGCCGAGTGGCCGGGCGCGCTGAATATTGTGCTTTTTAGCGTGCTCAATGGCGCGCAGGCGTCGGTGCTGGCGCTCGGCACGTATCATATTTTGGGTCGTCTGGCGAATGTGGTCACGCCGCTACAGCTGATGGAGCTGGCGCATCCGAATCATCCGCTGCTGCATCGCTTGATGCGGGAAGCGCCCGGCACCTATCATCACAGCATCGTGGTTTCGAATCTGGCCGAGGTTGCGGCCGAGAATATCGGTGCCGATCCGCTGCTGGCGCGTGTCGGCGCGTACTATCACGATGTCGGCAAGATTCTGCGGCCGTATTTCTTTACCGATAACCAGCATGAGCGCGCCAACGTGCATGAGGTGCTCGATCCCAAGACCAGCGCCACGATCATTATCGATCATGTGCGCGAGGGCGCGAAGCTGGCGCGCGAGCACGGCCTGCCCGAGCAGGTTGTCGATTTCATCCCGCAGCATCACGGCACGAATCTGGTCTCGTTCTTCTACCAGCGCGCGCTGCAAGAAGACGGCGACACCGACATCGAGGAGTTTCGCTATCCTGGGCCGAAGCCGCAGACTCGCGAGGCCGGGATCATGATGCTGGCCGACGGCGTGGAGGCAACAGTGCGCGCGCGGGTTCAGAGCGGCAAGCTACGTGCGGGCCGGCCTACCGACGACGAGCGCAGCCAGCGCGGCACGCAGACGATCGGCGAGGTCGTCGAGCAGATCGTCAACGAGCGCTTGCAGTCGGGACAGCTCGACGAGTGCCCGCTGACGATGCGCGACATCGCGATCATCAAAGAATCGTTTATCAATACGCTGCAAGGAATCTACCATCCGCGCGTAGATTATCCTCAGCAGTCGGAGCACGCAGCCGGCGCGCGCTAGCCGGCTGCCAGGGTGGAACATGGAGCAGGAGTACGCTACAGTTACGATCGAGGTGGACGAGCCATACGCCGACGCGGTGGACACGGCGGCGCTGGAGCAGCTGGCCAATCATGTGCTGCGCGGCGAGAGCGTGGCCGGGCCGGTCGAGGTCAGCATCTGGATTACCAACGAGGACGAGCTGCACACGCTGAATCGCACCTATCGCAACGTGGATTCTTCGACGGATGTGCTGTCGTTCGGGCAGGATGACGACGACGAGACGTTTTTTGTGTCGGCTCCCGACCAGCCGCGCTACATCGGCGACCTGGCGGTCTCGTATCCACACGCGGTGCGTCAGGCCGAGGAGTACAACCACTCGTTGCAGCGCGAGCTGAGCTACCTGGTGACGCATGGACTGCTGCATCTGCTCGGCTATGATCACGAGGAGGCCGAGGATGCCCAGGTGATGCGCGGCCGGGAAGAGGCGCTGCTGGGCGCGCTGGGCATTACTCGTGAGAGCTGAGTCGGAGCGGGCAGGGGTGCGGTCTGTGTCCGGGCGGCAGGCGGTCTGGCGCTGGCTGGTTGGCCTGATCCGCTCGTTCGGCTTTGCGTTCGCGGGCGTCGGCGCGATGCTGCGCACCCAGCGTAACGCGCAGATTCACACGGTCGCGATGATCGTCGTGGTGGTGGCGGGCTGGTTTTTTGGCGTCACGGCGGGCGAGTGGATCGCGCTGATTCTCGCGACGGCGCTGGTGCTGGCGCTTGAGGCGCTGAACACGGCGCTGGAAGCCGTGGTCGATCTGGTCTCGCCACAGCCGCACCCGCTGGCCAAGAAAGCCAAAGACGTGGCGGCGGGCGCGGTCTTGATCGGCGCGATCGGCGCGGCGCTGGTCGGCTGTATTATCTTTGTACCCAGGCTGCTGGCGCTTCTGACATCGCTGCTATGAAAATCTTATTTCTGGCTCCCAGTCCGCCCTATCCTCCTCACGGCGGCGGACAACAGCGTGTCTACCAGTTTATCCGTCATGTCGCGCGCGAGCACGAGATCTGGCTGTTGACGTTCAGCCCCGGCGAATCCGCAACCGCCGCGCTGAGTCCGCTGCGCGATCTGTGCGAGGTCGTGACGGTGCCCACGCCCACACGATCATCGCTGGATCGCCTGCGCACGACGCTGCTTTCGCCACTGCCCGACATGGCGCTGCGCGGTCGATCGGCGGCGTTCGAGGCGGCCTGCTCCCAGCTGCTGGATCGCGTACCGTTCGACGTGGTGCAGGCCGAGAGCATCGAGATGGCGCAGTATGGCCGGCAGCAAGTCCGGTCGCGGCCGCTCTACGTCTACGATGCGTTCAACGCCGAGTTTGTGCTCCAGCGCCGCGCCTTCACCACGGATCTACGGATTCCGCGCAAATTGCCCGCCGCAGGCTACTCGCTGATCCAGTGGCAGAAGCTGCGCGCCTATGAGATCGGGCTCAGGCGACGTTTCGGCGGCATGTTTGCGGTCTCGAACGAGGACGCCGCGATCCTGGGTCGTCTGACCACGCCGCTGCCGATCGGCGTTGTGCCTAATGGCGTCTATACGGCATTCTTTGGGCGCGCCGCTCACCCCGCCTCTGCGTCCGATGCGCCGTATGTGCTGTTTACGGGAACGCTGGATTTCCGGCCCAACATCGACGCGGTCACGTGGTTTGCACAGCAGGTTCTGCCGCTGATCCGGGCGCAGCAGCCCGACGTTCGCTTCGCGGTGGTGGGCCGCAATCCCACGGCGGCGGTGCGCGACCTGGCGCGGCTGCCCGGCGTCGAGATCGTCGGCGAGGTGCCGGATGTGCGCCCGTGGTTTGAGCGCAGCGCCGCCTACGTCGTGCCGATGCGGATCGGCGGCGGTGTGCGGCTCAAAGTGCTTGAGGCGCTGTCGATGGAGATGCCGGTGGTGGCGACGCGTATGGGCGTCGAAGGCGTCGAAGGGCTGTCGGGCGGCACCCATGCGCTGCTGGCGGATCGGCCGGCCGAGTTTGCCGCCGAGGTGTGCCGGGCTCTAAGCGATCGGCATCTGGCGCGGCAGCTCGGAGCTGCGGGTCGCGCGCTCGTCGTTGAGCGCTACGACTGGCAGGCGATCGTGCCACGGATGATCGCGCTATGGCAGCAGTGGTCGGCGAATCTGTCGGCATCTTCAACCCGATAGCAATCAGGACTCGCCGATCACAACGCCCTCGCGAGCCGGCAGCGTCAGCGAGATCTGGCCGTTTTGAACAACGCCGCCGAGCTTGGGGCCGAAAAAGCTGTGCAGCGCGGTGTCATCGCCGAAATGTTCCCCAACTGTAAACGTGATTTGCTGCTCGCTCTCGGCCACGTTGAGCGCGATCAGCAGCGTTTCGTCGTCGCCGGTGCGCGCCATAGCGTACACGCTACCCTCAGCGTAGACGGTTTTGATCCCGCCGTGACGCAGCACCGCGTGATTTTTGCGCAGCTGGATCGCGCCTTTGAAGTAGTCGAACAGCTCGGCGTCCCACTTCTCGCGCTCCCAGGGCATGCCGCGCCGGCTGTCGGGATCGAGCGCGCCGGGCAGGCCGATCTCGTCGCCGTAGTAGATGCTGGGCGCTCCCGGATAGGTCATCTGAAACAGCGTCGCCAGCCGCACGGTGGCCTTGTCCTCTTGCGCCATCGAGAGCAGCCGCGCGGTGTCGTGGCTATCCAGCAGATTCATCTGCGCCTGCGTGTGCTCCCAGTCGTACATGTCGATCAGCGCCTCGATCTTGCGGGCAAAGCCGGGCGCGTCGAGCGCGGGATACGGATCGTAGGATCGATCCTCGGTCATCTCGATCACGACGCGATCGCCGGCGGTGAACGCGATGAGCGGCGCGGTAAACAGGTAGTTCATCACCGCGTCGAACTGGTCGCCTTGCAGCCACTGCCGGGCATCGGTCCAGACCTCGCCGACGATGTAGGCGTCGGGGTTGATCGCCCGGACACGCTGGCGAAACTCCTGCCAGAAGCCCGGCGTGGTGATCTCGAAAGGCACGTCCAGCCGCCAGCCGTCGATGTTGAACTCGCGCAGCCAGAATTCGCCCACGCGCATAATGTACTCGCGAACCACGGGATTGTCGGTGTTGAACTTGGGCAGCGCGCGATTATTGACCCAGCTCACATAGTTGGCGGGCTTGTCGCCGTCGTAGGGCGAGAGCGGCCAGCCCTCGACGAAGAACCAGTCGATGTAGGCCGAGTGCGGGCCGTGCTCCAAAATATCGTTGAAGGGCAGGAAGGCTCGGCTGGCATGGTTAAACACGCCGTCCAGCACCACGCGCATGCCGCGCCGATGACACTCGTCGATCAGATCGCGCAGCGCCTCGTTGCCGCCCAGCATTGGATCGACCTGATAGTAGTCGGCGGTGTGGTAGCGGTGGTTCGAGGCCGAGGCAAAGATCGGCGTGAAGTAGATGGCGGTCGCTCCCAGCTCCTCGATATGATCCAGATGCTCCAGCACGCCGTAGAGATCGCCGCCGAAGTAGCCCTCGACGATCGGGATGCTATCCCAGGGCTTGAGATTGCTCGGCTTGAGCACACGCTCGCTCTTGGCGAAGCGATCAGGAAAGATCTGATAAAAGATCGCGTCTTTGACCCACGCGGGAGTTCCGCTCTTGGCTTGTTCGCTCACGTATCCTCCTTGTTTCCGCTATACGATCAGCTCTCAGCATGTGCCAGGCCAGAGACGGAAGAACCTAGAACCGGGTGCCCTCTGGGCGACCTAGAACCTAACGAAGAACAAAGGAACAACCAAGAACCAAGAACCAAGAACCAAGAATTGATGCTAAAAAAGAAGCACCACATGAGGAATTAGTACATTTTGGGGAAATGTTTGACAGTTTGATTGGGAATATTGTTGCGTAGGGGCGTGATTTATCACGCCCCAAACTCAATATTACAACACGCACATTGGTGAATTCGTTGGACTTATCGTTAAACGTTTCCCCCTTCTCCTGTCGCAACGGGAGAAGGGGGCGAGGGGGATGAGGGCCAGCCTACTATCACGTCCCAGCGACGATATACACATGCCCAAGCGTCGTGCCGAAGCCGGTCAGAATGTAGTCGGTCAGTGCATCGCCGTTGACATCGCCGATCGCGATCGCGTCCACGCCGAGATACTCATTGGCCACGCTGCTGGTAATCGTGCGGATGATCGAGCCGTCGCGGCCGGAGTAGAGATAGACTTTGCCGCCAAACGGCGCGCCCGCGCTCGACGAGTAGGCCGCCACGATCAGATCGCCGTAGCCGTCGCCGTCCACATCGCCGATGCCGCGCCCAGGACCGAAGCCATCACTTTTCTGCTCGGCGTTCAGCACCAGCAGCCGCGAGCCGTCAGCGCCGGAGAAGACATAGGCGCGGCCCGTCCCCAGCTGATCGTCGAGATCGTTTTGGCCGCGCCGGGCGTTGTAGTCGGCGACAAAAATGTCGGGCACGCCGTCGTTGTTGATGTCGCCAGCGCCGAGCGCGAAGAAGCGACCAAACAGCGTCGGATTGCCGGTCGGCTTGAGGGTGTAGATCGTCGCGCCGTCGCTGCCGGAGAAGACGTAGGCTTCGCCGCCGCCTTTGAGTCCCGCGCCCATCGCGCCCGCCACCTGGTCCGGCACGCCGTCGCCGTCGACATCGCCGACCAGACCCACCGCCGAGCCCAGCCGATCGCCGGCCGCCATGCCATCGCGCAGCCAGAGCACGCTGCCGTCCTGGCCCGAGAAAAGGTAGATCCGGCCG
>DASWTW010000473.1:0-22858 GCA_036401895.1 Herpetosiphonaceae bacterium
GTGTGTCTGCACACGCTTTTCGAGCGGCAGGCTGCGCGCACGCCCGACGCGATCGCTGTCGCGTTTGAAGCGGGTACCCGTGAGCGGGTGCAGCTGAGCTACGGCGAGCTGAACGCGCAGGCCAACCAACTGGCGCACCAGCTTCGAGCGCTCGGCATCGGCGCGGGTGAGGTCGTGGCGGTGTATATGGAGCGCAGCCCCGAGATGATCGCGGCGGTGCTGGGCATTCTCAAGGCCGGCGCAACCTATGTGCCGCTTGAGATCAGCTTCCCGCAGGCGCGCGTCGAGTGGGTGCTGGCGCGGCTGAGCGCGCAGTGCATTGTCACGAGCAGCGGCCAGCTGGAGCACGTGCAGGCGTTTGGTCAGAATGTGCCGTCGCTGCACCATGCCGTGTGTCTCCTCGGCGAGCCGCAGCCGGCGCTGTCATCCGCAGATGGGCCGTGGATCTGGAGCCGCGCCGACCTGGCACGCTGGCCGGAGACGAATCTCGATCTGGCCTACGACGCGAATCAGCTGGCCTACATGATCTTCACCTCGGGCTCGACGGGCACGCCCAAAGGCGTGATGGTGCGTCACCAGCCGGTGATCAACCTGATCGAGTGGGTCAACCAGACCTACCACGTCAGCCCGTCCGACCAGATATTGTTCGTCACGTCGCTGTGCTTCGATCTGTCGGTGTACGACATCTTCGGGATGCTGGCGGCCGGCGGCACGATCCGCGTCGCCTCGGATCAGGATGTGCGCGACGCCGAGCGCCTGCTGCATATTCTGCGCGACGAGCGCATCACGTTCTGGGACTCGGCGCCGGCCGCGCTTCAGCAGCTGGTCCCGCTCTTCCCTTCGATCGCGAATATGCCGGGCACGAGCACGCTCAGGCTGGTCTTCCTCAGCGGCGATTGGATTCCCGTGCCGCTGCCGGATCAGGTGCGCCGAACATTTCCCAATGCGCAGGTGATCAGCCTGGGCGGCGCGACCGAGGCGACCGTCTGGTCGAACTACTACCCGATCGGCGCCGTCGATCCGAGCTGGCCCAGCATTCCGTATGGCCGGCCGATCCAGAACGCGCAGTACTACATCCTCGACGCGAACCTGACGCCGTGTCCGGTCGGCGTCGCCGGTGATCTGTACATCGGCGGCGAATGTCTGGCCGAGGGCTACGTTGCCGAGCCGGCGCTAACCGCCGACAAGTTCATTCCCGATCCGTTCACCGCCCGACCCGGCGCGCGGATCTATCGCACGGGCGATCAGGCCAGCTTCTGGCCCGACGGCACGATGATCTTCCTGGGTCGCGTCGATCATCAGGTCAAGATTCGCGGCTATCGCATCGAGATCGGCGAGATCGAGACCGTGCTGCGGCAGCATCCCGCTGTGCGCGAGACGATCGTGATGGCGCGCGAGGACACGTCGGGAGACAAGCGGCTCGTCGCGTACGTCGTGCCGAAGGAGAACCTAGAATGGAGAACCCAGAACCTAGGGGTTGAAACAGATGGTTCTCGGTTCTCGGTTCTCGGTTCTGATCTTCGTGCTCACGCCGCCGCCAAGCTGCCCGAGTACATGCTGCCGTCGGCCTTTGTGATCCTGACGTCCATTCCGCTCAACAACAGCGGCAAAGTCGATCGCAAGGCGCTGCCCGCGCCGGAGCAGCTGCGCGCTGAGCTGTCGGCCAGCTACGCGGGGCCGCGCGATGCCACCGAGCAGATCCTGGCCGGCCTGTGGGCGAATGTGCTTCAGGTCGAGCAGGTCGGCATTCACGACAACTTTTTCGACCTCGGCGGCCACTCGCTGACGGCGATCCAGATTATGACCGAGGTGCGCAGCACGTTTCAGATCGAGCTGCCGCTGCGCAATCTCTTTGAGCATCCGACCGTCGCCAGTCTGGCCGCGCATATCAGCGCTGCCGGGCCGCTGGCGGACGCTCTCGCCGAAACGCTGCAATCGACGGCCGTCAGCGAAAAAAGCATCGACGAGCTGCTGGCCGAGATCGAACAGCTCTCCGACGATCTCGACGGTCTCTCGGACGACGAAATGCTCAAGCTGCTGCAACAGGTCTAAAGCTTAAAAGGAACATCACCATGATTCAAGATTTTTCGACCCGGCTATCGGGCCTATCGCCGAAGAAACGTGCGCTGCTGCGGCTGGCGCTGGAGAAGCAGGGCGCGACCTTCAACGCGTTTCCGCTGTCGTTTGCGCAGCAGCGGGTGTGGTTCATGGAACAGCTCACGCCCGGCACGGCGGCATATACCATCCCGGGCGCGTTTCGCCTCACGGGCCGGCTCGACGCCACGCTGCTGGCGCGCAGCATCAACGCCATCGTGCAGCGCCACGCCTCGCTGCGCACCACGTTTCTGACCATCGACGGCCAGGCGATCCAGACGATCGCGCCGGCGCTCACGATCCAGGTGCCGCTGATCGATCTTCAGGAGCTGCCGGCGCATCAGCGCGAGGCCGCCGCGCAGCGGCTCGCCACCGCCGAGGCCGAGCATGTTTTCGACCTGGCACGCGGCCCGCTGATCCGCGCCTCGATTGTGCGGCTGGCGCAAGAAGAGCATATTCTGCTGATCAATATTCACCATATCATCTTCGATATGTGGTCGATGGGCGTGTTCATGGCTGAGCTGGCGCAGCTTTATAGCAGCCTCGCCACCGGCGACGACCAGGCAACGCTACCTATGCCGTCGTTGCAATACGTCGATTTTGCCGGCTGGCAGCGCCAGTGGGTCGAGGAGCAGGTTCTCGACCGCGATCTGCCGTACTGGCAGCAGCAGCTGGCGGATCTGCCGCCGAGCCTGGATCTGCCGACCGATCGGCCGCGTCCGGCCTTGCAATCGTTCCGTGGCGCGAGCCAGCCGCTGCGCATCGATCGCGCGCTGGCGGCAGAGCTGACGGCGCTTAGCCAGCGCGAAGGCGTGACCCTGTTTATGACGCTGCTGGCGGCGTTCAATGTGCTGCTGTATCGCTACACCGGCCAGCGCGATCTGGTGGTGGGCTCGCCGATCGCTAACCGCACGCGGGCCGAGTTCACGGGCCTGATCGGCTATTTCCTGAACACGCTGGCGCTGCGCACGAATCTGGCGGGCAATCCCGGCTTTCGCGAGGTTGTCGGCCGCGTGCGTGAGGTGGCGCTGGAAGCATTCGCGCACTCCGATCTCCCGTTCGAGATCCTGGTCGAGAAGCTTCAGCCTGAGCACGACGGGAGCCGCAGCCCGCTGTTTCAGGCGCTGTTTATCCTACAGCCGGCTCAGGCCGTCGATCAGCCGATTCCGGGCGTGACGATCGCGCCGCTGCCGCTCGAAACGACGTGGTCGATGGTCGATCTCGGCCTGTGGATCAGCGAGACCGGCGACGGCCTGACCGGCTCGCTCTCGTACAGCACGGATCTCTTCGACGCTCCGACGATCGCGCGCATGGCCGAGCATTTCCAGGTGTTGCTGGCGGGTCTGGTCGCCGATCCCGGCCGCAGCATCCTCGACGTGCCGATCCTGACGGATGGCGAGGCTCGACAGCTGCGCCAGTGGAATCGCACCGAGGCCGCGTATCCGCAAGATGCTAGCTTTGCGGCGCTGTTCGAGTCCCAGGCGCAGCGCAGCCCGGATGCGATCGCGGTGCGCTGGCAGGAGCAGCGGCTGAGCTACGCCGAGCTTAATCGGCAGGCGAATCAGCTGGCGGCGCTGCTGATCGAGCGTGGAGTTGGGCGAGATGTGATCGTGGGGCTGCTGGCGGAGCGCAGCATCAACTTTCTGGTCGCGGTGCTGGCGGTGTTCAAGGCCGGCGGCGCGTATCTGCCGCTCGATCCGCAGCATCCCGAGCAGCGCTGGGTGCAGATTTTGAGCCAGAGCCGCACGCCGCTGGTGCTGGCCGCGAGCGCATTTCTTCCCGCGCTCAGCCAGGCCGCTGCTCATCTCGACGCGGCGCCGGCGCTCCTGTCGATCGAGGACGCGCTCGGGGAGCGGCGCGAGGTCGAGAATCTGCCCACCCGCAGCACAGCCGCCGATGTCGCCTATGTGATCTACACGTCGGGCTCAACCGGCCTGCCCAAAGGCGCGGTCGTGGAGCAGCGCGGCATGATCAACCATCTCTACGCCAAGCTCGCCGATCTTGCGCTTACCGAGCACGACCGCGTGGCGCAGACTGCCTCGCAGTGCTTCGACATCTCGGTCTGGCAGTTTCTGGCGGCGCTGCTGGTCGGCGGCCAGGTGCAGATCTTCCCCGACGCGGTGTCGCACGATCCGGCCGGCCTGCTGGGCCAGGTCGCGGAGCACGGCATCACGATCCTGGAGACCGTGCCGTCGCTGCTGCGGGTTATGCTCGAAGACAGCACCCAGCAGCGGGCGGGCCATCCCAGCCTGGCTGCCTTGCGCTGGCTGATCCCGACCGGCGAGGCGCTGCCGCCCGATCTGGCGCGGCTGTGGCTCGATCGCTACCCGGCTGTGCCGCTGATCAACGCCTACGGCCCAACCGAGTGCTCGGATGATGTGACTCACCATCGCATCGATCAGGCTCCGGGCGCGGATCTGCTGCATATGCCGATCGGTCGTGCGGTTGCCAACACGCAGATCTACGTGCTCAACACGCGCTTGCAGCCGGCTCCGGTCGGCGTGCGCGGCGAGCTCTACGTCGGCGGCCATGGCGTCGGGCGCGGCTACCTCAACGATGCGCAGCGCACCGCCGAGGTTTTCATCCCCGACACGTTCTCCGGCGAGATCGGCGCGCGGCTGTACAAAACCGGCGACCTGGGCCGCTATCTGCCCGACGGCACGATCGAGTTTTTGGGCCGCGTCGATCACCAGGTCAAGCTGCGCGGCTTCCGCATCGAGCTGCGCGAGATCGAGACGGTGCTGGAGCAGCATCCTGCGGTGCAGACAGCTGTCGTAATCGATCGCGAGTCGTCGCTAGTGGCGTATGTTGTGCCGAAGGAGAACCTAGAACCTAGAACCAAGAACCTAGGGGGTGAGCCAGAGATTCCCCCTCGCCTACCGCAGTGGGAGAGGGGGCTAGGGGGTGAGGGCCTTTCTTCTACCGATCTGCGCTCGTTCCTCAAAGATCGGCTGCCGGCCTACATGGTGCCCAGCGCGTTTGTGGTGCTCGACGAGCTGCCGCTGACGGCCAACGGCAAAATCGATCGGCGCGCGCTGCCGTCGCCGCTGGCGAGCCAGACTGAGCAGAAGACCACGGTCGCGCCGCGTGACGAGATCGAGCGCAGCCTGGTGCAGATTTGGGAGCAGCTGCTGGGCGTCCAGCCGATCGGCATCAGCGACGACTTCTTCGAGCTGGGCGGCCACTCGATCCTGGCGGTGCGGCTGATGGCGCAGATCGAGCAGGTCTATGGTGTCGAGCTACAGCTGGCGACGTTCTTCGAAGGCTCGACGATCGCGGATCTGGCCGAGCTGCTGCGCGAGCAGACTCAGCCCGCCGCGTTCTCGACGATCGTTCCGATCCAGACGCACGGCACACAGCGTCCGTTTTTCTGCGTTCATCCCGGCGGCGGCCATGTGATGTCGTACCAGGGGCTGGCGCAGCAGCTGGGGCCGGACCAGCCCTTCTACGGCATCCAGGCGGTCGGTATCGACGGCTCGCAGCCACCGCTGACGACCTTCGAGGCCATGGCCGAGCGCTATGTCCAGGATCTGCGCACGATTCAGCCCGAGGGGCCGTACACGATCGGCGGCTGGTGTACCGGAGGACGCATCGCGTATGCCATGGCGCGGCAGCTTCACAGCCAGGGCCAGGAGGTTGCGCTGCTGGCGCTCTTCGACGCGCCGCCGGCGGTGGAAGGCTTGCCCAGCGGGGACGTGCTGGCCGACGATACCTCGCTGCTGGCCAGCATGTCGACTGCCTTCGCGCCGTTTGCGCCGCAGGTTGCGCATCTGGAAGGCGAGCAGCGGCTGGCACAGTTTGTCGATCTGCTCAAGGCCGCTGGCGCCCTGCCGCCGGATGTCGCGCTGGCTCAGATCCGCAATATCCTGACCGTGTTCCGCGCCAACATCCAGGCCGAGCACATCTATCAGCGCCAGCCCTACGCGGGCCATGTCACGCTCTTCTCGGCCAGTGAGCGGCCGGCCGAAGGCACGCCGGATCTGGGCTGGGCGGCGCTGGTGGCGGATGGCGTCGCTGTGATCACGGTTCCCGGCGATCACCTGAGCATCATCGAAGACGCGGCGAACGTCGCTGTGCTGGCCCAGCGGCTGCGCGCCGAGCTGAGCCGGGCTGCGATCGAGGAGGAGGCACGCGCATGATTCACAACTCTGTAGCAAGCTGTATCGGGCGAACGCCGCTGGTCTCGCTGGGGCGACTTTTTCCCCAGCGCGGCCTGGAGGTGATCGCCAAGGTAGAAGCGCTCAATCCCGGCGGCAGCATGAAAGATCGACCGGCGCGCTTTATCGTCGAGCGCGGCCTGCGCGATGGTACAATTCAGCCGGACACGCATCTGATCGAAAGCTCGTCGGGCAACCTTGGCATCGCGCTGGCGATGCTGGCCCGCGTGCATCACCTCTCGTTCACCTGCGTCGTCGATCCGCACATCTCGCCCGACAATCTGCGTATGCTGGAGCTGTTCGGCGCGCGGATCGAGATGGTCAGCCAGCCCGACGAGCACGGAAACTTTCTCAAGGCCCGCATCGCGCGAGTGCAGGAGCTGCTGAAGCGCACACCGCGCGGCTACTGGATCAACCAGTACGCCAATCAGCTCAACTGGCAGGCGCACTACTACGATACCGCCGGCGAGATCCTGGCCGATCTGGATCGTCCGATCGACTGTCTGGTCGTCGCGGTCAGCACCACCGGCACGATCCTGGGCCTGGCGCGACGGCTGCGTGAAGTCTATCCCGGCCTGCGCGTCGTGGCCGTGGATGCCGTGGGCTCGGTGATCTTCGGCGGCGCGCCAGGTCCACGCGCGATCCCTGGCCTTGGCGCAAACCGCGTGCCGGAGCTGCTCAGCCCGGACGAGATCGACGAGGTGGTGTACGTCGCCGATGCCGATTCGGCGCGCGCCTGTCGTGAGCTGGTGCTGCACGAAGGCATTCTCGCCGGTGGCTCGTCGGGCTCGGTGATCGCCGGGATTCAGCAGCTGGCGCCCGATTTTCCACGGCCCTACCGCGTGCTCACGCTGCTGCCGGATCGTGGCGAGCGCTATCTGGATCTGGTCTATGACGACGCCTGGGTAGCGCAGCTGCCCCAGGTTGCTACGCCGCTGCCGCAGTCTTTGATTGACCCCATCGCGGTGCATTAGCTACCGCTGGCTCGACAGCATTAAATTCCGGGCGCGGCATAAACGAGGCCGCGCCCAAACCGCTGATAAGGAGTTCTTCCGTGACAACTTCCGCTACCACGCATCGATCGACGGCTCACAACCTGCGTACGTTTCTGCTGATCTGGCTGGGCCAGGTGTTTTCGCTCACCGGCTCGGGCCTGACCGGCTTTGCGCTGGGCCTGTGGGTGTACCAGCAGACCGGCTCTGTGACACAGTTTGCCTATATTTCGGTGGCTACGCTGCTGCCGCAGATGCTGCTCACGCCCTTCGCGGGAGCGCTGATCGATCGCTGGGATCGACGCCTGGTTATGGCTGTGTGCAATCTGGTTGCCGGCGTCACCACCTGCGCGTTTGCCTGGCTGAACTTTAGCGAGCTGCTGTTGGTGTGGCACATCTATCTTGGCATGTCGCTGATCTCATGCTCCAACGCCTTTTTGCTGCCGGCCTATTACGCCAGCACAACCTTGCTGGTGCCTCAGGATCAGCGCGGCCGAGTCAATGGGATGGTCCAGCTTGGCCAGGCGGCGGCGCAGATTGTGGCGCCTGTGCTGGCGGGCCTGCTCCTCGTGACGATCGATATCTCCGGCATCCTGCTGCTCGACTTCGGCTCGTATCTGTTTGCGCTGACGACGCTGCTGCTGGTGCGCATCCCGCGTCCTGAGGCCAACGCCGCGCAGAGCGGCCAGAGCTCGCTGCTGGGCGAGGTCGCCTACGGCTGGCGCTACATCTCGGAGCGGCCAGGGCTGCTGGGGCTGATGCTGTTTATCACGGTCAGCAACTTTGTGCTCGGCATCGTGAGCGTGCTGGTCACGCCGCTGGTGATGGCGATCGCCTCGCCGAGCGTGCTGGGCACCGTGCTCTCGGTCGGCGGCTGCGGCATGCTGATCGGCAGCATCGTGATGAGTGTGTGGGGCGGTCCCAATCGCCGCATCGCCGGTGTGCTGGGCTTTATGCTGCTGGGTGGCCTGTTCATCCTGATCGGCGGCTCGGCACCTTCGCCGATCGTGATCGGCGCGGCGGCCTTTTGCTTCTTCTTCTGCCTGCCGATCGTCAACAGCTGCAACATTGCGATTATGCAGAGCAAGGTCGCGGTGGATGTGCAGGGCCGCGTGTTTGCCTTTAGCGGCATGCTGGCCAATCTCGCTATGCCGGTCGCGTTCGTGGTGGCCGGTCCGCTAGTCGATCGGGTGTTCGAGCCGCTGCTGGCAGTGCGTGGCCCGCTGGCTAGCACCGTCGGCACGGTGATCGGCGTGGGACCGGGACGCGGCATCGGGCTGCTGTTCATGCTGCTCGGCGCTGCGATCGCGCTGATCGTCGGCGGCTCGTACCTGTACCGGCCGCTGCGCGAGATCGAGCGTGAGCTGCCGGATGCTGAGGATGCGTCGTCCGGCGACAAGATTGCCGTCGTCAAGGCCGGGCCGGATGGTCTGGTGATCGTCGGCAGCGAAGGATAATCACGCGGCCACGGCGATCAGCGTTTGACTGCCGTGGCTGCCGATCCAGTATTTAGGAATAGATCATGATTCAGAATCAACGAGCTGTGCAGGAGCCGGCGCAGGATATTGAAGATGTGTATGCGCTGGCTCCCATGCAGCAGGGCATGGTTTTTCAATATTTGTTTGCGCCTCAATCGGGCGTGAATATCGCGCAGCTGGTCGGCAAATTAGACGAGTCGATCGATGTTCCAGCCCTGACGCAGGCGTTCCAATCGGTCGTCGATCAACATCCGATGCTCAGAACGTCGTTTGTGTGGAAGGGCTTAGCTGAGCCGGTGCAGCGCGTGCATCGCCGGGCGATCGTTCCCGTCGTCGCCGAGGACTGGCGCGGGCTTGGGCCCGAGGCGCAGGAGATTCGGCTGCAAGATTTCCTCCGGCGCGATCGTGAGCAGGGCTTCGACCTAACGCGTCCGCCGCTGATGCGGGTTGCCGTCTTCCAGATCGCGGATCAGGCCTCGTGGATGGTTTGGAATGTGCATCACACGATTGTCGATGGGCGCACGGTGTATCTGGTTTTGAAGCAGGTGTTCGCGGCCTACGAGGCGATCTGTGAGGATCGTCCGCTGCCTCAGGAGGCCAGCCGGCGCTACCGCGATTATATCGAGTGGCTGCCGCAGCAGGATCTCGCGGCGGGCGAGGTTTTCTGGCGCAGCCTGCTGAAAGATCTGACGCCGCCGAAGCCGTTTCCGCGCATCCCCTCGGCGAGCAAAGCAGCGCAGCCGAATGTGTACGCGCTCTATCAGGCAACGCTTGATCCTGAGCGGACGGCAGCCCTGAAAGCGACGGCATCCGAGCATGGCCTGACGCTCAGCACGCTGGTCAACGGCGCATGGGCGCTCGCGCTCAGAGCGTACAGCGGCCACGACGATGTGGTCTTCGGCATTACGCGTCACGGCCGGCCTAAGGAAACCCTGCCCGGCGCCGACACGATGATCGGGATTTTTATCAACACGCTGCCGATGCGCGTTCGGATCACGCCGGATCTGCCGCTGGCTGCCTGGCTGGCGCGGCTGCGGGCTGAGCAGGCCGAGGCTCGACGCTACGAGTATTGTCCGCTGTTTGAGATCCGCCGCTGGAGCGGCCTGCCCGGTCGTGGACCGCTGTTCGAAAGCATCGTGGTCTTCGATAATCTTTCGTTTGGCACCAGCCTGCGGCGGCTGGGCGGAAGCTGGGAGGGGCGCCGGTTCTATGCGGTCGAGCGCTTCGACGATCCGCTGGTGCTCAATATCCACGGCGAGGAGTCGCTCTCCGTCGAGGCCTCCTACGATACGCGCCGCCTGGATCAGCCGGCCGTGCGCCGCATGGTAGACACGCTGCTCAGTACGCTGATCGCCATGATCGACAACATGGATCGGCCGGTCGCGCACGTGATCGATCGGTAGCGAGGTCGACATAAGGATTTTAAACATGTTAGCAAGGGAAGCGGCTGCATAGGGGACCGCTTCCCTTCGTTTCCCCAACCTCTGATCACGATGTGACCCTAACCGACGGCTGCATCCTTGCACATTCCATATTTTACGATCAAGCATATAGCTTTCAATCCGAGCCATACCAACAACCAGTGCCCTGATTCTTCGCTCATGTCGTCAGTATGGCTGAGTTGGCCTTGCGCTAGCCCCGATGCTGCGAGGAAAGGGTATTGAAATACGGAGCGTGTGTGCTATACTGAATCGGGCCCACACACTCAATCCATTTGCAAGCACTTAAGGAGGGACATGTGAATCCACACATGGCGTTTGTACGCGTCCTCGCCCTCATCGCTGCACTTGCTTCGCTCCCGATTTCTGTTGCTGGAGCACAATCCGCGTCACGCGCGGCCTGTCGAGTACGACAGGGTGATACCTATGTTCTCAAGGGTAGTAGTGTAACCTTTGTCAGCTGTGCTCAAACAGTGGCAGCATGGGGAGCAGCTACTGGCCTTAGTGAAGCGCTTGGACAGTGGTCAAGCGGGATGCTGAAAGTAACCAATATCGGCGCGGTGTACACTGTTTCGAATAATCGTTGGGTCTACAAAGGTGTCGTGCCTGACAGCGACAGGGATAGGATTGTCTATGACGCGTGTCCCTTTCAAAGGGAAACATATAATAATGTGTTTGACACGGATGGCTGCCCCGACACCATTAATGACTTGATGAGCAAAGCTAGACAAGATATTGATGCGTATTGGCGTGGGCTTTTCCAGGATAATGGCCTGATCTACTACCCGCCTCGCACCATCAGATCCTACCGTGGATCGTCCAACCCGATTAGGACGAGTTGTGGCCCATCTATGCCGGGTAACGCTTTCTACTGCAAGCTAGACAATAGTATTTATTACGATCTCGATCTCTTAGAAGCCATATTGGCGACGGGTGAGTTTGGTGATTTTGGTGTTGTGACCGTGCTCGCCCATGAATGGGGCCATCAGATCCAGTCGCAGCTAGCAGATGAGAATGTTCCTTCGCTACCGATGGGAGTGGAGCTACAGGCGGATTGCTTCGCCGGATCGTATGGCCGCTATATTGCTGATGGGAAGAGTAAACTGCTGCGGCTCGATGAGGGCGATCTCGAAGAAGGATCAAGTATGCTCTATGCGCTTGGTGATGATTTGCCCTGGTTCGATGCTCAAGCCCATGGTAATCCAGAGCAGCGCGCATCTGCTTACCTTGGCGGCATCTATGACTTCAACGAGTGCCTGCCCTAGGCATAAGATTGCGCTCCACACCTAAAGTATGGGACGCAATTTGTTTCAAAACCGAGGATAGAATTACGGAAACATACCCCTGCACCCTACCTTAGCATGATCAGATCATGGCTACACACAATTTTTTTGCCGTCAGGAACGTGTCCAGAGCGGGAGGGAGAAATGAAGAAAGGTAGTCTGGAGATAATAGCTGCTATTGCTGGAGTTATTATTGCCGCAATTGCACTTATTCCTGCATTTGGTCAATGGCTTTACCCTCAAGGCATCAATCCAATCCAAACTCTGCCAGGCTCAACTGCGCCGACTCAATCGGGAAAGCCTGCTTCTACTACCGGAGAAGGTGGACAAGGATGGCCCGTTTCTATTGTTTGGGGAGCATTAGATGATCAATTCGACATTTCTAATGTTCAATTCAAGCGCCAAGCTATCCAAAATCCGTTGGGACAGTTCGAGGAATTTGATACGCTCTCGTTTACTGTTGAGTCGCGCTCAGATTTTCTAGTGGCAACGTTCTTCGCACGTTTTTTTGATGCGGAAGGAATAGAAGTCACAAGTTTTATGCCACTGCAATTCGATCCTGAGTACGGACAATGGTATTCTGGACAACGAAGTCGCGCTATTCTCATCCTGCCGTCAGAGATGTCGCGCGTGAAAGAAATAAGATTTGGTGGTCTGTGACGGTACTGGAGCGCTCTAGACTTATTGTCAGCATCCGTGTGTCCACAGCTATACCATCCGCCTCTACAAGGTTAATGTCCGACACGCCGCGGATTGGGTAACATCCCAACGTGATATAGCAGCCGAACCAAGTTCTACTTCTATCTCGTCCTGGTTGGACTCCTATCCTTGTGAGGCGTATCCTGCGCATACCTCACCCCGCATGCGTAGGTTCCAAGACGACGATAAGTGCTAGCGGGCTGATTTGACAAGGTGGATGACGTTCCACAGCAAGAGACGCGGTGGGATTGGGCAAGCACGCGATTCCACCGCGTCTCATACAACTTGCACTCGGTTGGAGCGAGCGATTATTGCTCAACCACCACTAGATCGACGTCGACGTTGCCGCGCACCGCGTTGCTGTACGGACAAACCTCGTGCGCCTGCGCCAGCAGCTGCTCGGCGACCTCGCGCTCAATCCCGGGCAGACTCACCGCCAGCTTGACGCCCAGCTTAAAGCCGCCCTGTCCGTTAGGATGGAGTCCGACCGTGCCGGTGATCGTCGAGCTGCTGGTATCGACGCCCCGGCGACGACCGACCAGGCCGAGCGCGCTTTGAAAGCAGGCCGCGTAGCCGGCGGCAAACAGCTGCTCGGGGTTGGTGCCCTCGCCGCCGGGGCCGCCCATCTCCTGCGGTATGCTAAGCTGAAGCGAGAGATGTCCGTCCTCCGAGGTCACCGTGCCGGTGCGGCCTCCCGAAACGGTGGCCGATGTGGAGTAGATCGTTTTTTGGGTGCTCATAGGGTGCTCCTTGTTGTTAAGCGATGTTGCCCTGCTACTATCTTACCAAGTTCTTTACAAATGCATAAGCTGCCTTGTGCAATCGGCTGCGATCGGCGTTGACAGGCCGTCGATAATCGAGGAGGGCTAGCGCAACGTAAGCCGGCTATATGCTCAGGCTGAGGAACGACGCGGCCGGGTATCGATCCTTCACGCTCCATTCGATACATCTGTGACAATTTTCGTCACATGGCACTGCTATACTAGCCGCATCCCATCGGACAAGGATCATGCCATGAGCACACGTGAGTTTCACTATCAAGAAGGCACGTCCTCCAAGTTCTGGCGCATCACGGTGGCAGGGCAAGCGTGTACTGTTCAGTTTGGCCGGATCGGCACGGCAGGCCAGGTCCAGACCAAAACGTTTGCCGACACGCAGGCGGCGCAGGCGGCGGGCAACAAGCAGATCGCCGAGAAGCTCAAGAAAGGCTACCGCGAGGTGGACGTCGCGCAGAACGCCCCGCAGCTCACCATCGCAACACCCCCTCCTTCCGTACTCAATACCCAAGTACAGCTGGCCGTCGCACCACCGGTCCCTATCAATTCGCAACAGCCAGCGCCCATACCCGAGCCGACGGCGCCGGCCATCTACGATCCGACACCACGCGTAAATCTCGATCCTCACGATTGGTTCTGGGCAACCTGGCGTCGTTCTGAGCCGTTTGAGCGTCCGGCAGCGGCACCCTTTGATCGGGCGGACGTGCTGCGACGGCTGCGACAAATGTTGAATTCGGGGCACCCGTGGCAGTGGGAGACGGTCATTCCCGAGTTTGCCACACGGGAGGAAGCAGCGTTCTGGCTCCAGGTGCTGTCTGCGTGCCAGTCGGGCAGATCTGATGTGATGGCGCTCGCCAAGCAGCTAGAAACTACAGCTGCTACTAGCTCAATGACTCTGGAACAGGCAGTCGACATCTTCAGGAAAGTGCCGCGCTCGCTCGAACAGCGTATGATCGCACTGCTCGCCACACTGTTCTCGCCGCAAGAGATCATGACATGGGTGATCGACGTGCGTCTTGTGATGGTGTCTCGCTACCTGTACACCAATGTTTCGGAACTCGTCGCGGGATTTCGTCGTTACGTCGTGCCATATCTCAGCCCGCAGGAGCGTGCTCGGCTCAGCCACACGCTCACGCCCCAGCTTGAGCAGGCGCAGTGGCCAGTTAAGGGCCTTGATCTTACACATCCCGCATTTTATTTCGCGGCCATGCTGGGTGGACATCAGCACATGCTCCGGCGCATTATTGAGAGCTGGATTGATGACCGGCGCTCCTATAATGCGTGGAGTGAGCGTCAGAAGATTGTCTTCGGTCTTGACGATTCGCGTGAGGTCGAAGCGCAGGTGCGGCAGCTGAAACTGCCGCTCGACGAGCCTGACTATATCCGCGCCTGGCTGGCTCACACCGAAGACCGGGCGCTGGATGTGGTGTATGCCTCGGTGCTGGGCGCGACGGAACCCGAGGTCGCCGCCGCGCTGACCCACGCCTTCGCGCTGGTCGCCTCGCCCGCCGTCGCGCCGCATATGTTCATGCTGGCCCAGGAGTCGCAGGCACCGGAGGTAGCCAGCGCCTGGCTCGACGCGCATCCGTCGCACACGGTCGCCGGACTGCTGCCGCTGGTTGATAGCCGGAGCGCCCAGGCGACGCCGGCAACCGATCATCTGCGTCGGCTGGTGCGGCGTGGCTACCGCAACCTGATCGAGCAGGCGCTGGCTACGCTACCGGCGGCGACCGCCGCTCGTCTGCGCGCTCATATCGTCGAGGTTGCGCAGCCCGACCTGCCACCGTTCGACGATCACACCACGCCTGCATGGCTGGCCGAGGCGCTGCGCGCGCCGGTGCAAAGCAAAGCTAATCTGCCCTCCTGGGTGCGCATCTCCGATCTGATGCCGATCGTGATCGGCCAGCATGTGTTGAGCCCGCAGCAGGTTGAGCGCCTCGTGCAGGCGCTGAAGCAGGACAAGCGCGGTGCGGAGCATCCGCTGATCCACAGGGTCAAGCAGCACGCCGATTCGCTCTCGCTGGATCACTTTGCGTGGAGCCTGTTCACACTCTGGATGGCGGCAGATGCGCCGAGTAAGGAAAATTGGGCCTTCTTTACCCTGGGCGTGCTGGGCGGCGATGGTGTCGTGCTCAAACTTGCGCCGCTGATCCGCGTCTGGCCGGGGGAAAACCAACATCCGCGCGCGGTGAACGGCCTGGAATGTCTGCGGATGATCGGCAGCGACACCGCGCTGATGCAGATCAGCAGCATCGCCCAGAAGGCCAAATTCAAAGGCTTGCAGAATCGGGCGGTGGAATGCATCAATCAGATCGCCGAGGAGCGCGGGCTCAGTCGCGCACAGCTGGAAGATCTTCTCGTGCCCGACTGCGAGCTGGATGCGCGGGGCCAGCGGATCTTTGACTATGGCCCGCGCCAGTTCCGCTTTGTGCTCGGCCCCGAGATGAAGCCGATGCTGCGCGATCCCGAGGGCAAGCTCAAGCCCAATCTGCCGCCGCCCACCACCAAAGACGACCCTGAGAAGGCGGCCCAGGCGCTCGCCGAGTGGAAGCTGCTCAAAAAGCAGGTGGCCGAAGTGGCAAGCATTCAGGCCGTGCGTCTGGAACAGGCGATGGTCACCAGCCGCCGCTGGACGCGTGACGAGTTCGAGATGCTGCTGGTACGTCACCCGCTGATGACGCATCTGGCCCAGGCGCTGATCTGGGGTGTGTACGATCAGCAGGGCACGCTGGAAAGAACATTCCGCGTGACCGAAGATCAGAGCTACGCCGATTTGGCCGACCAAACCGTGGAGCTGCCAGCGGATGCACTGATTGGTTTGATCCATCCGTTCTATCTCCCGAGCGACGAGCGCGCGGCCTGGGGCGAAATCCTCAGCGACTACGAGATCGCGCAGCCGTTTGTCCAACTGAGTCGCGCGATCCAGCGCCTGGAAGCGGACGAGCTGTCAGCGGTTGAGATCACGCGCTTCAACGAACTGACGTTTCCAGCGCCGGCGCTGATCTTTGGGCTGGAGAAGCTCGGCTGGACGCGCGATCTGCCGGGCGATAGTGGCGGCATCTGGAGTCACTTCAAGCCCTTCTCCGGCTCCAACGTGACGACGGTGATTAAGTATGAGCATGGTGTGTCGCCCGAAACGATCATGGAAGAGGGGGACCAGAACATTTTGCATGTCGCCTTCGTGCCCGGGATTCTTAAGGCGGAACGCTCATTCTACTGGCCGCATAAAAATCGGCTGGTGCTCGGTGATGTCGATCCGTTTGTGATCAGCGAAGTTTTGTACGACATGTTGGTGCTGGTGGCGAAAGCGACATAGCCTTATGCGGGCTGCGTCAGCGGCAGGCGGATCGGGCGCTGCTCCTGCTGCGATCGATAGATCGCCTCGAACAGCTCCACGGCCTTACGGCCTTCGGTGCCGGGAACCAGCGGCGGACGATCGTCAAGGATCGCCTGAAGAAAATCTTCGATCTGGAGCCGATGATAATACGACATCACGTCGATCTCGCGGGCCAGCCGCCGATCCTGCTCCTGCCAGGCTTCCAGCTGCTCGGCCTCGCCGGCGACCGTCCACACATCGTTGATCGCCGGCTCGACAGCGGTGGTCACGCCCGAGATAAACATCGAGCCGCCATCGGTCTGCACGCCGATCGCGGCCCCATTCGAGCCAAAAACATGCACGTTACCGTACAAGCCGGGATTCTGGCTGTTGCTGGCTACGATCGCTCCCAGCGCGCCGCTCGTGAAGCGCACCACCGCCACCGCCGTATCTTCCACTTCGATCGCCGGGTGGTTCAGATTGGCGACATAGCCCGAGACCTCCGCGATCGGTCCCATCAGCCACTGAAACAGGTCAAGCTGGTGGACGGCTTGATTCACCAGCACGCCGCCGCCCTCGCCCTGCCAGGTGCCGCGCCAGGCATCCATGGCGTAATACTCGGCGCTGCGCCAGCCCAGGAGCGTGAGCGTTCCCAGGATTGGCTGCCCGATCTTGCCCTGGTCGATCGCGGCACGCACGCGCTGCACGGATGGGTACAGTCGCCGCTGGCTGATCACGCCCAGCTTGACTCCGGCGCGATCGGCAGCGGCGATCATCCGGTCGCACTCGGCGGCGGTGAGCGCCATCGGCTTTTCGATCAGCACATGCACGCCCGCCTCTGCCGCCAGGATCGCCTGCTCGGCGTGCTGCGGATGCGGCGTGCATACGACGAGCATCTGCACATCCGCCTGGTGCAGCATGGTGCCGAGATCGGTGTAGGCGCGCACGCCGTACGGCGCGGCAAAAGTCGCGGTGCGCGTCTGGTCTCGCCCGCAGACGGCGACAAAGTGGGACTGCGGCAGGCTGGCGAGGATGCCGGCGTGCGTCTGGGCGACCTTGCCCGGCCCAAGAATGGCAGTGCGGATCTGTGCGCTCATGGCTGCAAGATGACCTTGATGCTATCCAGCGTCCCGCGCGCCAGATCCCCGAAGAGCTGCGGCCCCTCGTCGAGCGGCGCGACACGCTCGATCAAAGGCTCGACGTCGATCTGGCGTGTGCGCAGCATTTCGATCGCCTGGCCAAACTCGCGATCAAAGCCGTAGGTGCCGCGAATCGTGATCTCGCGCGTGACGACCTGCTGCATGTTGAGCGTGACCTCGGGCGCGGAGTTGCCGATCCAGGTGATCGCGCCGCCAGTTCGTGTGACTTCCAGCGCCTGCTGTACCGTGGGCGTAATCCCAACCGCCTCAAAGGTCACATCTGCGCCCAGCCCGTCGGTCGCGCGCTGGACCTCCGCGATCGGATCGGCCGCGTCGATGTTCACAACCAGATCCGCGCCCAGCTCACGCGCCACGGCCAGGCGGTGATCGTTGCGATCCGTCACGATGACCCGGCCTGCTCCTCGCCGTCGTGCCACCTGCGCTGTGAGCAGCCCGATCGGGCCGGCGCCCACCACGACGACCGTGTCCATCAGGTCGAGCGGCGTAATCGCGACCGCGTGCAGCGCGACCGAGAGCGGCTCGGCCCAGGCGCCGTGCTCGTAGCTAAGATCGTCGGGCAGGCGATAAAGCTGGTTCTGCGGCACGCCGACGGCCTCGGCGTACGCGCCGTGGATATGCATTCCGATCAACGTGCGGTTCTGGCAGATATTGCCGCGTCCTGCCCGGCACATGGCACACGTGCCGCAGCGGTGCAACGGCTGTACCACGACGCGATCGCCCACGCTATACGCCGCTACATGCTCGCCGAGCGCGGCGACCGTACCGCAGAACTCGTGGCCCATCACGATGCCGGGCGTGCGCCTGCCCGTCGAGCCGGTAAAGCCATGCACATCTGAGCCGCAAATCCCGGCGGCGCGCACGGCCACTACCACCTGATCTGGCTCTGGATCGGGCGCTGGAATATCACGTAGTGGCATCTGCCACGGACCTTCAAACATCAATGCACGCATCGCTGCTCCCTCCTGCTCCTTCAGTATGCCACATTTCCCGGGCTGGGCGCGCAGCCTGTGACGCGCGGCGCGACAAACGCAGCGTGTTGGCGAAGAACAGCAAGATCGCTACCGCGTTGAGCAGCCCGCCGATCTTGCGGATCGTGACCAGGCCCAGCAGATCACCGCTGAGCCGCGCCATGAGCGAGGCGTGCAGCAGCACAAGCGGCCCGTAGCACGAGGCATCATAGCTCAGGGGCAGGCGCAGCACCGCCGGAAAAATGATCGGCGCGTGGCCGAAGATCATGCTGATCACAAAGCCGACAAAGACCGCGTGCAGCAGCGCATCATAGGCGGGACCGGCCATCACGCCGCCAAATCGGAGCGCGAGCCAGCCGCCGAGCGCGAGCCAGCCGTAGCCGCTAAGCAGCGCCACGGCGATAAAACGCGTCAGACCGGCCCGGCGAACTGTGTGGCGGGCGATATCGTAGCGGGCGAGCCACAGCGCCAGCGCGATCAAACCCGCGCCGCCGAGTCGCACGCCGCCGTCGAACGCAATCGTCGACAGCAGGATTCCGCCGCAGAAGAGGCCGAGCGCGAGGCCAAAGAGCGCATACTGCTCACGTCTGCGCGGCAGCACGCGGCTCAGCTCCAGCCGCTCGCCGACGATCGTGATCACCAGAAAGCCGAGCCACCACCACACAATCAGAGGAATCGCCCAGCCCGCCAGCCACAGGGCATTACCGATGAGCCAGGCTAGCGCTCCCAGGCCCATTGTGACGGTAAACAGCGCGGGCTGCTGGCGGATGATCGCCGCGAAAATCAGAACTAGCATCAGGCTGCCGCCCGTGATCAGGAGTGGCCCGCGCCAGGCAGGAGCGCCCAGGATCAGCGTCAGCGCTCCCGTGCCGGTCAGCAGCGGCCCGGCATAAGCCCAGCGCTTGCCGAGCGCCACTGCGCGCTCCAATCCGATCAGCGTGCCCAAAAATCCGCCGACGATCAGCGGGCCGTGAGCCAGGGGCAGCGGCGCATGGAGCAGTGGCCAGCGCCAGCCGATCCGCAGCAGGCCACCCCAGAGCGCGCCCAGCAGTGCTAGCAGTGCCAACGCCAGCAGCGCGACGCGCCAGCGATTCGTATCTTGCATCGCAACACCTTGCTTCTACAGTCAACACACTGCGGACTCTGGAGCGCTCCAGAGTCCGCAGCCCGACGACTCAGATTCATTAGTTCTTAGGATCGCCGTCGCCCGCCTGGAACAGACCGAGCGCGCCGCGTCCGACGAAGTTGAAGGCGTGCGTGACGATCGGATACTTGCCGTCCTCGGCCATCGCAAACTCGACGATCGCGCCCTGAGCCGGAGCCAGATCGACCGCCTGCGCGCCGTACTTGCCGGGATTGTCGCGCGTCAACTGCATGCCTTCCTTGATCACCGTGTCGAAGATCGTACCGACGATGTGGAACGAGCTATCGACGTTCGGACCGGCGTTGAGCACAAAGGCCCGCACGCGCTCACCAGTCTTGATCTGGATCGGCTGATCCTTGTACTGGTTGGCAACGCCGTTGAACACGACTAGGTCCGGCGCGGGATCGGCAGCCGACGCTTTTTGAAGGCTGGTCAAATCGCCCTGCGGCCCGAGATACCACTCGCTTTGCACAAAGACGAACTCCTGATCCACCTGCGGCAGCCCTTCCGCCGGCTCGACGATCACCATGCCGTACATGCCGTTGGCGATGTGGTGCAGCGCCGGCGACGTGCCGCAGTGATACATCCACACGCCGGCGTACTCGGCCTTCCACTCGTACAGCTTGTCCTCGCCGGGATTGATCGAGGTCATCTCGTCGTTCCACGCGACCAGGCTGCTGTGGAAATCCACCGAGTGCGGCACCTGATTGGTGGCCGGATTCTTCAGGTGAATACGGACGGTATCGCCGACTTTGACGCGGATCACCGGGCCGGGCACCGTGGGGCCGAAGGTCCAGACCTTTTGCACGAAGCCGTCGGCGACAGTCATGGTTTTTTCTTCGACTACCAGCTCGATCTCGTGTACGGCGCCGTCCAGCCGCTTCGGCGCTGTCGCATCGTAGGGCTGGTACGCGGGCGCGTTGGGATCGGCGACCACATCGCTTTCAGGCAGCGGCCCGCCGTGATCGTCGGATGCGGCGTGCTCGGGCGCGGCTGACGCCTGCGCGGTGCTGCTCCCGGCCACTGTGATCGTGCCCTTCATGCCGGCCTGCTCGTGGCCGGGTATCGAGCAGATGAAGCTCAGGCCCGCCGCTGGAATATCGACATCCACGGTTTTGGTCTCGCCCGCGTTGGCGATGGCCTTGGTGCCGTTGGGAAAGGTGATGTCGTGCGGGATCACGCCGTCGTTGATCAGCTTGATCGTGTAGCGGCCCGGCTGCTCAACGGTCAGCGCGGCCGGCTTGAAGCCCATATCGACGCTGTGAATCTCCAGCGTTCCCAGCACCGCCGCAGCTTGTCCCGCCGGCGCGGCCTGCTGAGCCGTTGTTGCGCTACCGGCACCGGCGACCGGCGTTGTGCGGGTTGTGTTGCCACAGGCGACAATACTGATCAGAACGGTCGCGATGGCGATCAGAACAAACCATTTGGGACGACGAAACGCGCTCATAACATGCCTCATATAGTAGTGCTGCCGTCACGCAGCATCGACGACGGTTGCCTGGTAGGCTCTAAAGCCATGTCTGCGGTTGTGGGCTGCGGCGCAAACCGGATCGCAAACGGACGGCCGATCGCGCCGGTCGGGCAGAAGCGCTCGCACACCTCGCAGAAGCTGCACGCATCCGGCCGAACAATCACCGCCACGCCGTCGCGAACCGCTACCGCATGGGCTGGACAACGCTGCTCGCAGATGCCGCAGCCGGTGCAGCGCCAGGGATCGATCTGCGGAGTCGTGTGCTGGTCGGCGGCTGTGCTCATGCTGGCTTCCTTACCTTGCTTTCTGAGTCGAGCATACGACTCAGCGACCGCAGGCCCTGTGACATTTGTCACATCACCGGCTCAGGTGGTGAAACCTTCACTGTGGGTGAAGCGCAGGCGTGCTAGCGATGCGCTACAGTGATATATGTGGCGAAAATTTGTATTATTTCGGTATGATGATAGCGGTGCCGGCTGCTCAGCTCTGGCTATAGGCGGCTTTGGCATGCTCTTATATGTAGCTACCACGAGAGGACCCAGTCATGAGCTTTTTTCAACAATGGACATTTCCAGCTCAAGGGGTCAAATCATTGAGCTGGGTGGGGAATGCCCTCGTTGATTGGGTTAGTGGCGGCCATGTATATCAGCTTGACGGAACGCTGCACGAGGCGCGGATCAATTATGCCTATCGATTTGATGCGGCTGTTGTTTCACCCAGCGGCTCTTTTGCAGTCCTGTATGAGCGCAACGGAACAAAAGGTATCGTGCTCACACACGACGGCCGCATACTGCGAGAGATCAATCGTAGTTTTTATTGCGCAGATGCCTATGACTTCCCGATTACCCTGTTTCGCTTGCCGACCGGCCAAGAGGTGATGGCGCATTGTCCTGATGAGTATTGTCGGCTTGAGATTGATGATCTGCGTACCGGCGAGCGTTTGACGAGACACAGCGCACGCGAGACGGTTGATATTTTTTACTCACGGCTCGCGGTAGATCCACAGGGTAAATATTTGTTGAGCGCCGGTTGGGTCTGGCATCCATTCGGTGTGGTGACGGTGCATGAGATCGCAGAGGCGCTGCGCAACCCATCTACGTTAGATGGGTATGGGATCGCACCAAGCACGGCTGCCGAGGTGAGCGCCGCCACCTTTGGCGAGGACGGGACCGTTGTACTAGGAACGTCAGACGAAACGTTCGCGGATGACGCTGACGACGAAAGCGACAAGCGGAAAGATCCGCTCGGCTATGCGGGGCCGGATACTATAGCCGTGTATGATCTTGCCGAACAGTCTTATCGCTCGCTCGCGACAGCCGAGGAAACCGTGGGGACGATGATGTGGATTAGCCCACGGTACGTGGTCGGATTTTATCGCTATCCGAAGCTGCTTGATGTTTCGACCGGACGCATCCTGTATCGCTGGCCATCCTTATACACAGGCAACCAGCAGAGCAGTATTACCTGGGGCTCGGCAGACATCCCACCACTTGCCCTCGATCCAGCACAGCGACGGTTTGCCGTTGCTACAGAACAAGAAATAACGGTCGTACACATTGACTCATCGGCCATAGACCAGCACGACGCCGGCGAACATCAGGCTGGGGAACGACACCCGTGAGTGAGGAGCAACGCAGCAGTGAAATAGCGATAGGTAGCTTGAGCTGTGACAATGCGGCGAGCAGATACTTCATATAGGAGCACATGAAGAGCTATGAATCAGCCGATCGACACGCTGCGACGAGTCAGCTTTTGCGCCGATCTGACCGAGGCCGCGCTCAGCGCACTGGCGGCGATCGCCGTGCCGCTGCACCGGCAGGCCGGCACGCTGATTCAGCTGGAGGGCGAGCCTGCCGAGGCGATGTACATCGTGGCGCAGGG
>DASWTW010000474.1:0-12540 GCA_036401895.1 Herpetosiphonaceae bacterium
GGGCCAGCGATCGGCGCACCAGCTCTGCATGCAGTGGCTCGCCGCCGACGAACAGCGTGGTCAGGGTGGTGGGAACCTCAGCCTGTCCCGCGTCGATCGCGTCGAGCACGCCGCTCCACAATGACGGCACGCAGTTAAAGCCAACCTCGGCGCGGCTGTTCAAGGCTTCAACCAGGAGCGCCGGCTGGGTCATCACCTCCTCGGGAAGCAGCCAGACGGCAGCGCCACGCAACAAAGGTCCAAATAGTTGTTTGAGCGAAGCATCGAAGCTCAGCCTGGTGACGGCGGGCAGATGCTGAATATGCGCGCCGAACATGCGATTGAACCAGCAGAGATAATTGACCATGCTCTTATGCTCGACCAAAACGCCCTTCGGGTTACCGGTGGAGCCGGAGGTGTAGAGCATATACGCCAGGCTATCGCTGCTGGTAGTGTGGGCCGGATTAGTGATCGGCTGCTGGGCGATCAGCGTCCAGTTGTCGAGCAGCACAATCGCGGCGGATATCGGCGGCAGCGCTGGTTCTAGCCGACGTTGCGTGAGCAGCACACGGACCTGCGCGTCCTCAAGCATGAACTGGAGGCGCTCCTGCGGGTAGTTGGGATCGAGCGGCACGTAGGCACCGCCAGCCTTGAGCGTTCCCAGCAGTGCCACGACCAGATCCAGCGACGGCTCGATGCAGATGCCAACGCGAGTCTCCGGTGTCACACCCAGCAAGCGCAGATGGTGAGCGAGTTGGTTGGCGTAGCTGTTCAGCTCGGCGTAGGTCAGCTGCACCCGCTCACGGGTACCCGCGCCAAAGATCACGGCGATCGCATTCGGCGTGTGCGCGACCTGAGTCTCGAAGATCTCGTGGTAGCACTGACCCACCGGGTAGGGCGCAGCTGTCGTGTTCCAATCAAAGAGCTGGCGCTGCTGCTCGGTCAGCGTCAACAACGGCAGATAGCTGATCGGCTGTGCCGGTTGCGCGACGATACCAGCTAGCAGCGTTTGAAAATGCCCGGCCAGTCGCTCGATCGCCGCTGCCGGATAAAGCACCTGATTGTACTTGAACACCGCCTTGAGACCTTGATCAATCTGCTCGACGAGGAGCGTCAGGTCGAACTTTCCGGTCTCGGTGCCTACATCGATGGTAGTCAATTCCAGGCCAGTCAACTCAGGCGTGCTGAGTGAGGTTGACTGAAACACAAATGCGGTTTGGACGAGTGGTTGCTGGTGCAGGGCGCGCTCCGGTTGTACCTCCTTGACAACCTGCTCAAATGGCAGGTCTTGATGGGCATAAGCCTGGAGCGCCGTCTCACGTACCCGCTGCAACAGGTTGGCAAACGCAGGATTGCCCGCCAGATCCGTGCGCAGCACCAGCGTGTTGACAAAGAAGCCGATCAATGGCTCAATCTCATGCTGATTGCGTCCGGCGATGGGCGTGCCGACCAGGAGATCGGTCTGGCGGGTATAGCGGAACAGCAGGACGTTGAAGGCGGTCAGGAGCGTCATGAACAGCGTGACGTGCTCCTGCCGGCTCAGGCTGTCCAGTTCCGCCGTCAGGGTCGGCGCGATCTCGAAGCTGTACGTCGCGCTCTGGAGGGCTTGATCATTAGGGCGTGGCAGAGCGATCGGCAGCTCCAGCACCGTCGGAGCACCGGCGAGCTGGCGTCGCCAGTACACAACCTGCTGTTGAAACCGTTCGCTATGTAGCAGCGCCTCATGTTGCCAAACCGCGAAGTCGGCGTACTGAATCGGTAAATCAGGCAGCCGGGTATCCGCTGAGTGTGGGATACTTGTTACTGAGGCACGATACAGCGCAGCCAGCTCGTCGATCAGAATCCGCATCGACCAGCCGTCGCTAATAATATGATGCATCGTCAGCAGCAGCACATGTTCAATGCGGCCAAGTCGGAGCAGCACTACGCGCAGCAGTGGACCACGCTGGAGGTCGAACGGCTGGCGCTCTTCGTCACGGATGATCTGATTCACCTGTGCTTCGTGCTCAGGTCCGGCCTGAAGGTCGATGATCCTGAGCATGACCGTGCTCGAAGTTTCGATGACCTGTACCGGCTCCCCGTTGTGCGTGGTAAAGGTGGTGCGCAGCGTTTCGTGGCGGGCAGCGAGTGCCTGAAGGCTTTGTTCCAGGGCCATCACGTCAAGCACGCCATGCAAACGTAGCCCAAGCGGGATGTTATAGGCAGCGCTGCCAGGGTCAAACTGGGCCAGAAACCACAGACGCTGTTGTGCAAACGAGAGTGGGAAGGGACGGCCACGGGGTAGCGGCTGTAGCGGTGGCAGCGGCTCTGGAGCAGCCCGTCGCGAGTGCTCTATCCGTGTCGCCAAACCTGCGATCGTGGGGGCTTCGAACAGCGCGCGCAGCGGCAGATCAACGTTGAAGGTGGTACGAATACGCGAGATGATCTGAGTTGCCAGGAGCGAGTGACCACCGATCGCGAAGAAGTGATCGTGAATGCTGATTCGATCGCGGCCAAGGACGCTGGACCAGATGTTCGCCAGCAACTCTTCGGCGGGCGACCGTGGCGCGATGAAGGGCTCGTCTATGTCACGCTGCTCAGCATCAGGCGTGTGCCGGCTGAGCGCCCGGCGAGCGAGCTTGCCGGAAGGCGTGAGCGGCAGGGCGTCCAGCATGACAAACGCACTCGGTACCATGTACTCCGGCAGCCGTTGTGCAAGAAACTGCCGCAGTTCCTGGGGAGAACAGAGAACAGAGGACAGAGAACAAGTGTCTGTAAGATCGCCCTGCTTCTCCTGTTCTTTGTTCTTTTGTTCCCCGACGACATACGCTACCAGCCGAATTTGATCGTTGTGCTGCTGACTGATCACCACTGCGTCGCGCACGGTGGGATGCTGGCGCAGGGCGGCCTCGATCTCACCCGGCTCGACCCGGAAGCCGCGCACTTTCACTTGATCGTCGATCCGCCCTAAAAACTCAATGTTGCCATCTGACAGGTAGCGGGCCATATCGCCAGTGCGGTAGATGCGTGCGCCCGGTGGGTTGTCAGGCCCAGAGGTCGCTCCGCCACTGAATGGATCGGCAATGAAGCGCTCGGCTGTGAGAGCCGGCTGGTCGAGATACCCGTGCGCGAGTGCGGTGCCACCGATGTACAACTCGCCTGCCACGCCGATCGGTGCCGGTTGCAGTTGTGGCTCCAGAACATACAGCCGCGCGCCAGCCAGGGGCCTACCAATCGGTGGCTGCGCCGGCCAGGCGTCCGGTGTCCCAGCTAGCCTATAGCTGGTGACGACATGCGTTTCAGTCGGCCCATAATGGTTGTAGAGCGCGCAGCCCGGCATCCTGCGCATCCAGGTATTGAGCGCTGCTGTGATCTGCAATTGCTCCCCTGCCGTGACGATCTCGCGCAGGCGCAGCGGCGGAACGTCCACCGTGGCTGCGGCCTCCGCTAGCTGATGCAGTGCAACAAACGGCACGAACAGTCGCTCGACTTCGGCCTCGTACATCCAGCGTAGCAGCGCAGCCGGGTCATGGCGCAGATCATCATCGGCGATCAGCAGCGTGCCACCGGTAGCCCAGCAGCTAAACAGCTCCTGAAATGATACATCAAAGCTGATTGGCGCGAAGTGCAGCGTGCGCGCCGCGTGGCTGAACGCCGGGTCCTCCAGGTGCCAGGCGATCAGCTTGGCCAGCGGCCGATGCGGCATGGCAACGCCTTTCGGCTGGCCGGTCGAGCCGGAGGTGTAGATCACATAGGCCATCTGCTCAGGATCGATGCTGCCGGGCGGATTGTGCGTTGGTGCGTGGCTGATGCTCGGCTCTTCGTGGTCCAGACAGAGGCAGCGGACCCGCGTGGCAGGCAAGGAATCGACCAGCGCGCTCTGCGTCAGGATCAACGCTGCTCCACTGTCGGCCAGCATGTAGGCTAGTCGCTCCTGGGGATAGCTCCGATCGAGTGGAACGTATGCTGCTCCTGCTTTCAGGACACCCAGCACGCTGATCAAGAGCTCGGGCGAACGGTTGAGCACGAGTGCAACCCGCACGCCGGGGCCCACGCCAAGTGACCGCAGATGGTGCGCCAGCTGGTTGGCCCGTGCATTCAGCTCCGCGTAGCTCAGCCCTTGTGTGTCCGTCGCCACCGCAACCGCTTGCGGGGAGCGTGCTACCTGCGCCTCGAACATATGGATCACATGTGCTTGGTCCGGGCGGCTGGCATCAGGCGCGCAGCCTTGAGCGATGATCTGCCGGTGCTCGGCATCGCTCAGGAGTTTAAGCTCACTCAGGCGGGCGCTGGGGCTAGCCACAATGCTGTGTAGGAGCGTCTGATAGTGTTCGGCCAACCGCGTGATCATGGTCGCTGTGAGCCGATCGGCGCGATATTCCAGCACGGCCTCTAGTCCCTGCTCCTTCTCGGAAAGCGCCAGCAGCAGATCGAACTTGGCGGTCGCCGGATCAAGGTCAATCATACTGACGGTCAAATGCTGGAGTTGGATCGGCGGCAGTGGCGCCTGCTGCATCACAAACATGACCTGGAAGAGCGGGCTGTGGTGCAGGTCACGCTCGGGCTGGAGCACCTCGACGAGCTTCTCAAAGGGCAGATCTTGATGATCGTAGGCATTGAGCATCGTCTCGCGTACCTGGCCCAGCAGCTCACCAAAACACGGATCACCGGAAAGATCGCTACGCACGACCAGCGTATTGGCGAAAAAGCCGATCAACCCCTCCAGCTCGGCGTCGTTGCGATTCGCGATGGGCGTGCCGACCAGGAGATCGGTCTGGCGGGTATAGCGGAACAGCAGGACGTTGAAGGCGGCCAGGAGCGTCATGAACAGCGTGACGTGCTCCTGCCGGCTCAGGCTGTCCAGTTCCGCCGTCAGGGTCGGCGCGATGAAAAATGTGTGGCGCGCGCCGTGCGGGCCACTGCTGGCGGTTGGCAGCCTATCGCTGGGCAGCTCTAGCACCGGCAGGTCACCACCTAAGCACTGCGTCCAGTAGGCCAGCTCGGCATCGAGCGCTTCACCTTGCAGCCAGTCACGCTGCCAGACAGCGAAATCGGCGTACTGGATCGGCAGCTCCGGCAAGGGTGCTGACTGTCCAGTGACGTGCGCCGTGTAGTAGGCCGCAATCTCGTGTACGAATAGCCGGAGCGACCAGCCGTCGGCGACGATATGATGCAGTGTCAGCAGGAGCAGATAGTCGTGCTCGGCCAGTTGGAGCAGCGTTGCGCGCAGCAGCGGGCCGCGCTGGAGATCGAAGGGCTGCTGAGCCTCGACCAGCGCTAGCCGTCGCGCCTCGGCTTCGCGCAGCAGGTCGTCGCTGATCGGACGCAGGTCGCGGCGCTGGAGCAGCAGGTCGCTATCGGGTGCTATCCTCTGCATCGGCTGATCGTCGATGACAGGAAAAGTGGTGCGCAATGTTTCATGCCGTGCGATGATTGCCTGAAGGCTTAGCTCTAGCGCGCCGACATTGAGAGTGCCCCGGAGGCGCACGGTAGCTGGCATATTATACTCAGCACTGGCCGGATCGAGCTGATGTAGAAACCAAAGTCGCTGTTGCGCAAACGAGACAGGAAACAGATCGTAGGCTGAGTCGTCTGCCGGCTCAGCCTGATCTGCGTCGTGCTCCTGAGAGTGCATTTCTGGATTGTTCAATCCGCTATTCATTGCTAAGTCTCTTCGCATGATATGGGAGGCATTGTTGCTCCTCAGACAAGCACGCTGCCAAACGCCGAAGTCAGCATATTGGATCGGGAGCGGTGCGAACGGCGACGAGTGTCCGGCGTAGAGCGATTTCCTTCCGCTTCAGTCGCTCAGACGGCTGCTAGATCATAGCTGGCGATCGGGAATCGCTCACAAAGCTGACGCACCTCAGCCTGCACGGCGTCACGCACCGTACTATCCAGCCGGTAGCGCTGGTCGTCAAGCGCCTCAACCGACGATAGCACCCGGTCGATCAGGGCCACGCACTGCTCCATTTCGGTCGGCCCCAGCCCACGGTAGGCGGCGGTGTTCGTGCCCAGCCGCACCCCGCTGCTGACGACCGCCGATTTGGTGTCGCCGGGCAGCCGATTCTTGTTGACCATGATGCCGCTCTCTTCCAGCGCCCGCTCGGCGATCAGGCCGCTCAGGCCCCGCTCGGCTACGTTGAGCAGCACGATATGATTATCTGTGCCGCCCGTCACGACGCGGTAGCCACGCTCGATAAAACCGCTAGCCAAAGCGCGCGCATCTTCCACGATCCGCGCTGCGTTCTGCTTGAATGGCGCGCTCATCGCAATGTCCAGCGCCCGTCCTTTGGCCGCGATCGTATGGGGCAGGGGCGCGCCCTGGAAAAAAGGGAACAGCCCGCGCTGGATCGACTCTGCCAGCGTATGTTTGCCGCCAGGTGCCGGCTGCGCGTGATCGCGGCCCATCAGGATCAGCCCACCACGTGGGCCGTAGAGCTGTTTATGGGTGCAGGTTGTCGTAATGTGGGCGTGATCGATCGGGCTCGGGTGTAAGCCGCTGACCACAAGTCCTGCTGTGTGGGAGATGTCGGCGAGTAGGAGCGCGCCAACCTCATCGGCGATCGCACGGAAGCGCGCAAAGTCGATCGTGCGCGGGTAGGCGGTCGCACCACAGATGATCAGCCGTGGCCGGTGCTGATGAGCCAGCTCGGCAACCTGCGCGAAGTCAATCCGCTCCTGCGCATCCAGTCCGTAGCCGATCGCGTTGAAATACTGGCCCGCGAACGCCGCCTTCGAACCGTGCGTCAGATGACCGCCGAACTGAAGCTCCATGCCGAGGATGGTATCACCCGGTCGCAGCAGGCTGGCCATTACGAGGTAGTTGGCCGTCGTCGCCGAGTGCGCCTGCAGATTGGCGAACTGAGCACTGAAGGCCGTTTTCGCCCGCTGGATGGCCAGCCGCTCGATCCCATCGATGAACTCGCAGCCGGCGTGATAGCGCTTGCCGGGATAGCCCTCGGCGGTCACATTCGCCGCAACCATGCCCTCGCAGGCCAGCACTGATGGATGAGTCACGCTGCAAGAAGCGACCAGGACCAGTGTTTGCATCTGGCGCTGGTGCTCATCCGCCAGCAGCCCGTACAGCTCGGGGTCATCCTGTCGCAGTAGATCGACGCCCTGTTCCGCGAATGTGCTCAACATCGGTTCACTCATAATTCGTCTCCACCGCTTGCGGCACTCCCGGCAGCGCGGCAATGATGCGCCCAAGCTCATCGGCCTGGTGCTTGATGAAGTAGTGATTGCCCCCGCTGATCACAGCGAGACTCAGCGATTCGGTGAAGATCGCCCATTCGGTGAAGCGTTGCTCATACTGCGCCGTGAGCGGGTCCTGGTCACCCATCACGCACACAATCGGTGCGCGCAGCCGTGGCGCGGCGTCGGCTTGGAGAAGCTGCTCGAAATACTGTGTTGCAACGTGACGATCATGGCCGAGCGTGCGCGTCACAAACGTGAGCCAGGCCGGATCGTTGATCTCCTGGAAGCCGCCAAGCTGCTGGAGATAGGCTAAGACTTGCTCATCTGAGGGGATCGGGCGTCCGGGCAGGATTTTTGCCAGAAAGCTCTGCGTGCGCGAGCGGCGGGCACCAGGCAGTGCGCCACCGAGCACGATTGCGCTGATCGTGATTTGCTCCGCCTCCAGGAGTTTTGCGATCTCGATAGTCAACGCGACACCCGCACAGTGTCCGTAGAGGATCAATGGGCCGTGGACCTTGGCGCGAATCGCGGCGACGATCGCCGGCGCCAACTCCGCGATCGTTTGAAGCGACTCGTGCTCCCGGTTGAGATCGTGCCCCGGCAACGCCACGGCGTAGAGCTCGTACTCTGGTGGCAGCGCGTCGGCTAGGGGCTGGTACACAATCGCGCTACCGCCGCCATAGGGCACACAGACCACGCTGATCGTCGCTGGGCTGGCGCGGCGTGTGAGCTGTTGTAGCAGCTCGGGTGGCGTGGCATGTTGATCAGTCGCCAGCGTTTCGGCCAGCGCGCGGATGGTCGGACTGCGAAACAGATCGACCAGGGTGGCGCGACCATCCAGCTTTTGCAGCACCTTAATCGCCTTGAACGAGTCACCGCCGAGCTCGAAGAAATTATCGTCGATGCCGATCTGGTCTATGTGCAGCACATCCGACCAGACGGCGGCTAGTTGGGCCTCGGTGGCATTGCGTGGCGGTAGATAGGCTGCGGCGTCGCGCTCGATTGCGGGCATGGGCAGCGTGTGGGTCAACGTCCGCCGATCCAGCTTGCCGTTGGGCGTCAGCGGCAGGGCATTGAGCACCACGAACGCACTCGGCACCATATAGTCGGGCAACCGTTGCGCCAGGAACTTGCGCAACGTAGAACCAAGAACCGGGTGTTCTCCGGACGACCTAGAACCATCCGAATCATCCTCTGGGTTCTGGGCTCTAGGTTCTAGGTTCTCAACCACATACGCAACCAGCCGCGTGTCGCCATCGGCGGTGCGGGCCACGACCACGCCTTCCTTGATGGTGGGGTGTTCGCGTAGGGCCGCCTCGATCTCGCCCAGCTCGATGCGTAGGCCACGAATTTTGACCTGAAAGTCCATGCGGCCCAGCAGCTCGATGGTGCCGTCGGTGCCGTAGCGCGCCAGGTCGCCCGTCTTGTAGATGCGCTCGCCGGGCGTGTCGCCGAAGGCGTTGGGGATGAATTTAGCGGCTGTCAGATCGGGATTGTTGAGGTAGCCCCAGGCCACGCCGACACCACCGAGATGTAGCTCGCCGGGTACGCCAATCGGCACCGGCTGGAGCTGGCGATCCAGAATATAGCAGCGCTGATTCGCCATCGGCCTGCCATAAGGAATACTCCGCCAGGCTGGATCGGTGCGCTCGATCGGGTAGATCGTCGAGTCCATCGATACTTCGGTCGCGCCGCCGAGGCTGATCACGCTGACGTCGGGTGCTAGCGCACGCAGTCGATCCGGCAGCGTAACCGGAATCCAGTCGCCGCCAAGCAACGCCAGCCGCAAGGAGGTCGCCAGCGTATCCGTCTGTGCAGCGAGATGGTCAACCAGCAGCTCCAGCAGCGCGGGTGCTGAATGCCAGATTGTAACCGCGTGCTCGTGGATCAGCGTGGACCAATGAGCCGGGTTGCGCTCCTGACTTCTGCTCGGCAGCACGATCGTGCCGCCCGCCGCGAGCGTGCCGAACACATCGTAGGCCGACATATCGAAGCTCGGCGATGAGAGCGCCAGCACCCGGTCGCCGGGACCGATCGTGAAGCGGCGGTTGAAATCGCAGAAATTGTTGACCCGACCGCGATGATCGAGCAGGACCGCTTTGGGTCGTCCCGTCGTGCCGCTCGTATAAATAACATAGACCAGATCGGTTGCTGTAACCGCGCTGGTGGGCTGCTCAGTGGAGCGCTCGGCAATCTGCGGCCAGTCGGCATCGATGCTGACGATCTGCACGCCGTGCTGGGGCAGCCGACTGACCAAATGCTGCTGGGTGAGGAGCACCGGCGCGCGTGTGTCTTCCACCATGAACTGGAGCCGCTCCAGGGGATAGGCGGGATCGAGCGGTACGTACGCCCCACCTGCCTTAGCGATGCCCAACAGTGCGACCACCAGATCCAGCGAACGCTCCATACACAGGCCAACCAGCACATTCGGCCCGACGCCACGTGCCTGAAGCTCGTGCGCCACTTGATTGGCGCGCTGGTTCAGTTCATGGTAGCTCAGCCGCTCGTCTCCGCAGATCGCCGCGATCGCAGTGGGCTGGCGCTGAACGTGTGCTTCAAAGAGCTGATGCAGACAGCGATCATGCGGGAAATCGATCCCGGTCGCATTCCATTCGTGCAGCATCTGGTGTTCTGCTGCGGTCAGCAGAGGCACGCTGTTAATCGTCCGCGTCGGGTCGGCAACCAGCCCCTGAAGCAGCGTTTGGAAGTGGCCGATCATCCGCTGAATCGTGTTCGGCTCGAAAATCTGCGTGTTGTATTCCAGCACGCCCATCAGACGATCACCTTGCGCGGTGATATGCAGTACCAGATCGTACTGTGCCGCCACACGCTCGGGACTAACCACGCGCAGCTTGAGGCTGGCGACGTCTGGTACGGCTACCGCCTCGTTATGCAGCACAAACATCACCTGCGCCAGCGGGCTATAGCTTGGATCACGTACGGGCTGAAGCGCCTCGACGAGTTGCTCGAAAGGCAGATCCTGGTGCGCCTGGGCTTCCAGCACCGTCTGCCGAACTACCCGCAGCACATCCGCGAAGCGGGGATCGCCGCCAAGCCGTGCCCGCAGCAGCAAAATATTGATCAGACAGCCGATCAGCGGCTCGGTTTCGGGCCGGTTGCGGTTGGCGATGCCGGTGCTGACCACAATATCATCCTGGCCCGAGTAGCGATGCAGCAGAACCTGCCAGGCGGCAAGGAGCGTCATGAACAGGGTCGCGCCCGCCTGCCGGCTCAGCTCGTGCAACGCTGTGGTCAGCGGTGGCGGCAGCACAAAGCGTTGGTTAGTCCCGGCGAAGCGCTGCACGGGCGGCCTAGGATGATCGGTTGGCAAGAGCAGCACGGGCGGTGCGTCAGCCATCTGCTGCCGCCAGTAGCTCAGCTGCTGCTCCAGCACCGCGTCTTGCATGTACGTGCGCTGCCAGCTCGCAAAGTCGGGATATTGGATCGGGAGTGGCGGCAGGCTGGTACCCTCCGGGTGTGGTGTACCTCGGCTGAGCGCTTCGTACAGCGTCGTGAGCTCACGTATCAGGATGCCCATTGACCAGCCATCCGCAACGATATGATGCATCGCGATCAGGAGCTGGTGATCGTCGGCTTCCAAAGCGAGCAGTGCAGCACGCAGTAGCGGACCCTGGCTCAGATCGAAGGGTTGGTTGATCAGGTGGTTGGCCAGCCGCTGTGCTTCGCTCTCACGCTCCGACGCGGAGGTCGTGCGGAGATCGATCGGTGTGATATTGAGTTTCAGTTCCGGCAGGATGACCTGTACCGGCTCTCCATCGACCGCTGGAAAGCGCGTCCGTAACGCCTCGTGACGCGCAATGATCAGGTTGAGCGCCTCCGTCAACGCCCCAACATCAAGCGGCCCTTGGAGCCGCACCGCCAGCGATAGGTTATAGGCCGAGCTATCTGGATTAAGCTGATGGATGAACCAGAGCCGCTGCTGGGCGAACGACAGCGGCAGATCGTTGCTGCGATTACAGCGGGGAATCGGCTTTTGAGCAGCGCTGCTCAGCCCTTCTTGCGCCAGCAGAGCGGCGAAGAGCTTACGCCGCTCTGGCGATTGGAACGACGAGTGTTGCGGACGAGTCATGCTAGCCTCTTCGATCTAGGTTGAATCGGGCCGAGCGTGGATATTCATTCGGCGTCAGGCTGGTCGGCCAGCATCCGCGCAACCTCATCGTCGGAGAGCTGGTCAAGCCGGATAAAGAGCTGGGCGATTCGGCTGATGTCGTACTGCTGCGCCGCGCCAATCTCGACGATGCGCTCGGCCAGCGTGGCAATCGTCGGCGCTTCAAAGAGTAGTTGGATCGGCAGATCGAGCGGAAAGATCTCTTTGAGCCGACCGATGACTTGCACTGCCAGCAGCGAGTGACCACGCAGGTCGAAGAAGTCCGCATGGACGTCCACCTGCTCCAGTCCGAGCACCTGGCTCCAGACCAATGCCAGCACCAGCTCCACGGACGTACGCGGTTCTGTGAACGTCCGGTCTGCCAGATCCAGGCGATCGGCCGCATCCGGATCGGGCAGCGCCCGGCGGTCGAGCTTGCCGTTGGCTGTCACGGGCAGCGCGTCGAGCAGCACAAATGCGGCGGGAATCATGTAGCCGGGCAGGCGCTGCGCCAGAAACTCGCGCAGTGTGGAAGACAGCCCCTCACTCCCTGGCACTAACGTGCCTTTCCCCCTTCCCCGAACCTCGGCAGGTCTTCGCCCCGAGAGCACCCGGTTCCAGGTTCCAGGTTCCAGGTTCTCCTTTGGCACCAGGTACGCCGCGAGATAACGCTGGTCCTCGCTGCCGCGGAGCGTAACTACCGCTTCGCGCACGGCGGGATGCTGGGCGAGCACGGCCTCGATCTCGCCGAGCTCGATGCGGAAGCCGCGCAGCTTCACCTGGTCGTCGATCCGCCCGAGAAATTCGAGCGTGCCGTCGGGCAGGTAGCGCGCCCGGTCGCCCGTGCGATACCAGCGCGCGCCGTCGATCACGATAAACTTCTCAGCGGTCAGCTCCGGCCGCTGGTGATAGCCGCGTGCCACACCCGCGCCGCCGATGTACAGCTCACCCGGCACGCCCACCGGCACCCGCTGCCCATGCGCATCGGAGAGGCGGAGCGCGCTGTTGGGCAGCGGCCGGCCAATCAGCTGGCGCGCGACTGGCTGCTCGGCCAGCACCGTGTGGGTCGCGCAGATGATCGTGGCCTCGGTCGGGCCGTAGAGCACCGTGACCTGCGCCTGCGGAAAGGCCGCGCGCATCTCGCGCAGCAGATCCGGCGGCACGGCATCTCCACCGACACAGACCTGACGCAGCCTGGTGTAGCGCCCACTGCGCGGCTGCTCGCGGATCACCCCGACGATCTGGCGCATCAGGCTCGGCAGCGTGTGGAGCAC